>JBBQXH010000028.1:0-13434 GCA_038209835.1 Gaiellales bacterium
GTTTCTCGACGAGGGGAAGATCGATTTCGACGGCGAGTTCTACAGGTACACGGGCCTCTTCACCGCGGCCCGGCCGGTGCAGGAGCACGTTCCGCTGAAGATCGGCGCGATGCGCGGGCCGAAGTCATTTGAGCTGGCGGGGGAGATCGCGGACGGGATGCACCAGGCCCTCGCCTACTCGCGCGAGGCGCTCGCGTACGCCACCGACCACGTGAAGATCGGGGCCGAGCGCGCCGGTCGCAACTGGCAGGACCTCGATCTGGGCGCCTGGATGGTGACCTCGATCTCCGAGGACGGTGATGCTGCGAGAGAGGCAGCCCGCGTCGTCGTCGCGTTCTACATTCCGGCGATGCCGCGCGAGCAGATCGAGCGGCACGGGATCGACCCCGACAGCCTGCAGCCGATCATGGACGCGTTTGGCCGCGGAGACGTCGAGGCAGCGATCGAGCTGACGACGATGGATCTGACCGAGCGGCTCTCGCTTTCGGGCACACCCGAGGAGTGGGTCGAGCGGATCCGCGAGGATGTCGTCCCGACGGGCTTCAACCATGTGATCTGCGCGCCGATCGACTCGTTCCTCGTCGAGGCGTGGTCGGGGCGAAAAGTGGATAACGTGCCGGATCAGCAAGGACAGCTGCGGCTGATCCACGACAAGGTGATGCCGTCCTTCCAGTAGAGGGCTGTGAGAGAAGGAGGAGGTCGAAGGGATGAAGTTCAGCTATGTCATGCTCCCGGATTACCCGCTCGCGGACTCGATCGAGATGATCAAGACGGCCGACGAGCTGGGGTACCACGCGGTCTACTCGGTCGACGAGACCTGGCACAAGGATCCGTGGGTGATCTTCGCGGCGGCCGCGGACAAGACGAAGAGGATCCGTTTCGGCCCGAACCTGACGCCGATCGGCCTGCGCGAGCCGACGCTCATCTGCCAGGCGCTCGCCACGCTCGACGAGCTCACCGGGGGGCGGACCGAGTGCGTCTACTCGATCGGCAACTTCGGCCTGCTGGCCCAGTACCACATCGACTGGGCGAAGGTGAAGCCGCTCTCGCGGGTGAAGGAAGCCCATCACGTAATGCGGACATTCCTCGACGACGGGGCGATCAACTACGAGGGCGAGTTCTACAAGTACTCGGGCCTCTTCACCTTCGCCCGGCCGGTGCAGGAGCGGGTGCCGCTGATCATCGGCGCGATGCGCGGCCCGAAGTCGTTCCAGGTCGCCGGCGAGATCTCCGACGGGTGCCATCACGCGCTCTCGTACTCGAAGGAGGCGTACGAGTATCTGGTCGAGAACGTCAAGATCGGGGCCGAGCGTGGTGGTCGCAACTGGCAGGACCTCGACATCGGCGCCTGGTGCGTCATCGTCTGCGCGGAGGACTCGGCCGAGGCGAAGCGCACGGCGCGCACGATGGTCGCCTTCTACATCTCATCGATGCCGCACGAGCAGCTCGAGCGGCACGGCATCGACCCGGCCGACATGGCGCCGATCGTCAAGGCGCTCGGGAAAGGCGAGCTCGACAAGGCGCTCGAGCTGACCTCGCCCGAGGTCGCCGAGAAGCTCTCGATCGCCGGAACCCCGGCCGAGTGCGTCGCGACGATGAAGGAGATCGAGTCGACGGGCGTCAACCACATGATCCTCTGCATCACCGACCCGCACATCGTGAAGGCCTTCACGGGCCGCGAGGTCGACGTGCCGGACGTCAACGGCCAGCTCAGGCTCATCGCCGATCAGGTCATGCCGGCGTTCAACTAGGCACCGATGGCTGACCGCATGCACGACCTGCTCGGGCGGCTCGACGGAGCGATCGGCGTCTCCGGCGACGAGGCTGCGGTCGCTGCGGTGATGCGCGAGGAGCTCGCCGGCTTCCACGACGAGCACGCCGAGGACGCGCTCGGAAACAACTACTTCGTGAAGCGGGGTGTCGAGGGCGCCCCCACGGTCATGCTCTGCGCCCACATGGACGAGATCGGGTTCATCGTCCAGAGCGTCGAGGATGAAGGGTTCGTCCGGATCGCTCCGGTCGGGTTCCACGACGCGCGTATGGTCGTGGGCCAGCGGCTCACGATCCACGCGGAGGGTGGTCCCGCCGACGGGGTCGCGGGGGCGAAGCCGGCCCATGTCCTCTCGGACGAGGAACGCGCGAAGGTGATTCCGCTCGAGGAGCTGTTCGTCGACATCGGCTCGTCGAGCTCAGCGGAGACGGAGGAGATGGGCGTCCGGGTCGGCCAGCTCGCGACCTTCGCCCGGCCCGGAATGCTGCTGAACGGCACCAGGGTCTTCACGGGCAAGGCCGTTGACGACCGTGCCGGGTGCGCCGTCATGGTCGAAGTGATGCGGCGGCTATCGGAGCGCGATGTCGTCGCGACCGTGTGTGCCACCGCCGCAGTGCAGGAGGAGCTCGGGATTCGAGGCGCCACCGTTGCCGGGTTCCGGGTGCAACCCGACGTCGCGCTGGCGATCGACGTCACCCTCTGCGGTGACACACCCGGGATCGAGCTCTCTCGCGTTCCGATCAAGTTCGGGCGCGGCCCCGCGATCAAGTACTTCGACTGGGCTCCGGCGATTCTCGTCGGGAACGCCGTCCCCCGGAGGTTGACGAAGCGGCTCGAAGAGGCCGCGACCGCAGCCAGGGTGGCATTCCAGCGAGAGGTCCTGCTCGGCGGCGCGACCGACGCGTGGGGAATCTCGCTGAGCGGCCAGGGTGTCCTCACGGGTTGTGTCTCGCTCCCGTCTCGCTACATCCACTCCGCCGTCGGCTGCGTCCACCTCGACGACCTCGAGGGTGCCGTGTCACTCATCCTGGCGTTCCTCGAGAGCGTCCGTGAGCCAGCTGATCCCCTTCTGGGAGGTGCATCGTGATTCCGGAAGCGAAACCGATGTCGACCGCCGGTGGGCCCGTCCCCGAAGGGGAGGGGTGGTTCGTCGTCAACGCACGGGAGGCCCGCTGGAAGAGCAGCGACCACGGCGGGCGCTACTGCCAGTTCGAGGGTGACGCGGAGTTCTCCCAGTACGGCGTCAACATCCACGTCGTCGAACCCGGTCAGGCGAACGCGCTGTACCACGGGGAAGGAGCTCAGGAGGATTTCCTTGTTCTCTCCGGCGAATGCCTGCTCCTCGTCGAGGGTCAGGAGCGCCGGCTGCGTGCGTTGGACTTCGTCCATTGCCCGGCCTGGACCGAGCACGTCTTCGTCGGCGCCGGCGACGGCCCGTGCGCGATCCTGATGGTCGGATCGCGGCCCGAAGCCGGCCTCGTCTACCCCGCCTCCGAGCTGGCGCAGCGCCACGGCGCGGGGGTTACTGCTGAGACGTCTTCCCCGGAGGAAGCCTACGCCGGCCATCCGCCGTTCGTGGACGCTCCCTACCGCGAGGGCGACCTCCCAGGCTGACACCATGAACCTCTGGGAGCGTTCTGCCGTCGAGCTCGTCGCCGGGCTCCGAGCGCGGGACTACTCCGCGGTCGAGGTTCTCGACGCAGTGCTTGCACGGGCCGAGGCGGTCAGCCCGGCGCTGAATCCCTTCGCCGCTCGCCTCGACGAGCGAGCGTTCGCTGCCGCCGAGGCTGCTGACAGATCGCTCGCCCGCGGCGAGGGCGGCGTGCTCTGCGGCGTTCCTGTGACGGTGAAGGAGTCGTACTGGATCGCCGGTGTGGAGGCGGCTTTGGGGTCGCGATCGAGGCTTGGATTCGTCCCGGATGAGAGCTGCGGTACGGTCGAGCGCCTCGACACAGCCGGAGCGGCGATCTTCGCCACGACGACGGTCCCGGAGTTCTGTTACTCCGGAATCACGGAGTCGCCCCTTCACGGAAGGACGTCGAATCCCTGGGATGTCAGCCGGACTCCCGGCGGCTCGTCCGGCGGCGCCGGCGCGGCGGTCGCTGCAGGCGCCGGCCCGGTCGCGCTCGGCGGGGACGGCGGTGGGTCGATCCGGATTCCGGCCGCGTTTTGCGGGCTCGTCGGGTACAAGCCGACCTTCGGCCTCGTGCCGCACGAGCCGTCGGCGTCCGGCTGGAAGACGCTCGTCGCGCTCGGGCCGCTGACCAGGTCGGTTGCAGATGCGAGACTCGTGCTCGGCGCTATCGCGGGTGCCCATCCACTCGACCGATTCAGCGTCGACGGTTCGGTGCTCGACCCCGACGCGCTCGACCCTCGCGGGCTCCGTTTCGTCGTCTCCGAGGATCTCGGGTTCGCGCCTGCAGATGACGATGTCCTCGAGGCCTTCCGAGCCGCCGTCGCAGCGCTCGAGGCCGCCGGAGCCACGCTTATCCGGGACGATCCGGGCCTCTCCTCTTCCATCGAGATCTGGGCTGCGATCGCGGCCGCGGAATCCAGGTACTCCGAGGCGTTCGAGTTCGAGCAGCGTCGACGGGATCTCACTCCTGAGACCGTCGAGTTCCTCCTCTTCGGCGAGCGGGTGCCCGCACGGCGTTACATCGAAGCGCAGTTCGCCCGCGATGAGATCTTTCGCGCCTACGCGGATCTGTTCGCGCGCACCGGTGCGGACGCTCTCCTAACGCCCACCCTTGGCTGCGAGGCGTTCCCGCACGGGCGCCACTATCCCGAAGCGATCGGTGGAGTTCCGATCGAGCTGCCCTGGCTCGACTGGGCGCCATTCCTCTATGACGCGAATCTCGCCGGGCTCCCGGCGTGTGCGCTGCCGATCGGCCGTGGCGACCACGGCCTGCCGGTGTCGATGCAGCTCCTCGGCCCCAGAGGATCGGACGGCCGCCTGCTTGCCGCGGCCGAGACGGTCGAGCAGATCGTCGGGCGGCTCGGTCGCCCGCCCGAGCCCTACACCTAGGAGACAGCCTCGTCGAGCGCCTCGCCGAGAACGCCGGCGAGCATCGAGAGATCGTCCTCGGTCACGACGAAGGGCGGTGCGATGTGGATGACGCCGTCCGGGAGGCTGCGGCCGATGACGCCTCGCGCGAGCATGCCGTTCGCGACCCCTTGCGCCACACCGGCATCGTGGAGGTGGACGCCAGCCATGAGGCCGATGCCGGCGCGGACCTCCTGCACGAGCTCGTGCGACTCGAGCGAACGCAGCTCGCGTTCGAGCACAGACTCGAGCGAGCGCACCCGCGCGACGAGCTCCTCGCGCTCCAGGATGTCGAGATTCGCCATCGCAGCCGCGCACACGCTGGCGTGGCCGGCATAGGTCAGGCCGTGTCTGAAGACGAGGTCGCTTTCGTCCTCCCAGAAGGGCGCCCAGACGCGCTCGCTCACGATGACGCCACCGAGGGGCAGGTAGCCGGAGGTGATGCCCTTGGCCATGATCATCATGTCCGGTTCGAGCCCGAAGCGCTGGGTCGCGAACAGCTCGCCGGTGCGGCCGAACCCGGTGATCACCTCGTCGGCGACGAAGAGGATGTCGTGCTCGTGGCAGATGCGCTGCACCTCCTCGAAGTAGCCGGGCGCGGGATGGATGACACCGCCGGTTCCCACGATCGGCTCGGCGAAGAACGCGGCGATCGTGTCCGCCCCGTGTTCCGCCACAACGGCCGCGAAGGCTGCGGCGTCGTTCGTCGGCACGCGGATCGAATGAGGAACGAGATCACCAAGTCCCTCACGATTGATCTCGAGCCCGATGATGCTCGTCCCGAAGACGTGCAGGCCGTGGTACCCACGATCGCGGGTGACGACCGTTCGCTTCTCCGGCTTCTCCATCCCTGACCAGTACCGGCGGGCGAGCTTGCCCGCGGTGTCGATCGCATCGGATCCGCCGCTCGTCAGGAAGACCTTGGCGTTCGGGATCGGCGCGAGGGCCGCGACACGTGCCGCGAGGTCGAGGGCCGGGCGGTTCGCGAACTGCTGGAACGTGTGGTACGTCTCGATCTGCCCCATCTGACGTGCGACCGCGTCTGCGATCTCCTTGCGCCCGTGACCGACATTGCAGTACCAGAGCCCTGAGGGGGTGTCGAGGTAGCGGTTCCCGTCCTCGTCCCAGAGGTACGCGCCCTCGCCGCGCACGATGACGATCTCGCCCCGCTTCACCGAGGGCATGTGGGCCTGCGAGTGCCAGAGCGCGGTTTCTGTCATGAGCCCAAGGGTATAGTCGTCGGCTTGAACGCGCCGGGAGCACTCAGGATCGCCTGTGCCCTGCTCGTCGTTCTCGGGTTGGCGGCTTGCGGCGGCGGATCGGGCTCCGCGCCGAGTGAGAGCTCGGCCGGCACGACGCAGTCAGGCACGGCCGCCGAGACGACGACTCCCGCGAAGGGGCCCGCGCCCGATTGGCCGGCGCCGCCCAATGCGATGGAGCTCACGAAGCAGGCAGGCCTCGAGCCCGAGCGGCACGAGAGCCTCCAGTTCCATGTCCATGCGCATCTCGACGTCTTCTTCAACGGGCAGTCCATCACGGTTCCTGCCGGGATTGGGATCAACATCAGCGATCCGGGCGTGCAAACCGGGGAGTTCCTCGGCGCACCCGCGTACGGCGGGATCCGCCAGTGCGGGCAGCCGTGCATCTCGCCGCTTCACACCCACGACGTCACCGGCGTCCTGCACACGGAGTCTTTCGACCCCACCCCGAACCGGCTCGGCGAGTTCTTCACGGAGTGGGGAGTCCGGCTCGACCAGAGTTGCGTCGGCGACTACTGCAAGGCGGACGTGAACGTCCAGGTCTACGTCGACGGTGAGCTCTACGATGGCAACCCGACCGAGATCGAGCTGACCGACAAGAAGGACATCGCGGTCGTGATCGGCACGCCGCCGGCCGAGATTCCCGCGGTCTTCGACTTCAGTGGGAAAGTGTAAGCCTGCCGAAGGCGGGCGCACAGCGGACGGCGAAGCCGGCCGCGACGCATCGCGGGCGGAGCCCGCAATGCCGCCAATCTGGAGGCAGATGTTTACGGGACGATGGCAGTTGGCAGCGCCTCGTAACGCAGCTTGACGAGGTTCCGGTCTTCCGGGATCCGCGTCGGATAGGTGCGCGTCAAGCAGGCCCGGCAGAACTCACTCTCGGGGCGCCGGACTGCGGTCTGTAGCCCGTCGAGCGAGAGGTAGGCGAGGCTGGTGGCTCCCAGGAGCTCTCTGATCTCCTCGACCGTCCGGCCTGCGGCGACCAGTTCTCCCGCCGACGCCATGTCGATCCCGTAGAAACAGGGCGAGACGATCGGCGGAGACGAGACGCGCACGTGCACTTCCGTTGCGCCGGCTTCGTAGAGCATCGAGACGATCTTGCGGGTCGTGGTTCCGCGGACGATCGAGTCGTCGACGACGACGACGCGCTGGCCGGCGACTTCGGCGAGCGGATTGAACTTCGTCTTGATGCCGTGCTCGCGGAGCGCCTGGTCGGGTTGGATGAACGTCCGCCCGACATACCGGTTCTTGATCAGCCCCTCGTTGTACGGGATGCCGCTGGCGCGGGCGAACCCGATCGCGGCCGGAACGCCCGAGTCGGGAATGGGCATGACCACATCCGCGTCGACGGGCGCCTCGAGCGCGAGCCGCTCGCCCATCCGCACGCGCGCCCCGTGCACCTCCATCCCGGCGAGTTGCGAGTCAGGTCGTGCGAAGTAGATGAGCTCGAAGACACAGAGGTGGCCCGAGTCGTGCGGCTCGAGTACCTGGATCGACTCCAAGCCATCCTCGCCGATGACGACGAGCTCGCCCGGGGAGAGCTCCCGCAGGTACTCGGCGCCGAGAAGATCGAAGGCGCACGACTCCGACGCGAGCACGTAGTCGTCGTCGAGGCGGCCCAGTGCAAGCGGGCGGATGCCGTCCGGGTCGCGGAAGCCGACGAGCTTGTTCTCTGAGAGCAGGACGATGGCGTAGGCGCCCTCGAGCTTCGCCATGGTCGCTGCGATCGCCTCCGCGAGAGGTGCGGGATCGCGCGCGATGAGGGCGGTGATGACCTCGGTATCCGACGTCGAGCGGAGCCGGCGACCCGTCGCGAGCAGTTCGTCGCGGAGTTCCGTCGTGTTGGTGAGATTGCCGTTGTGTGCGAGCGCCACCGAGCGGCCGTCTCCATGCTGGACGCTCGGCTGCGCGTTCGTCCACATTGTCGATCCGGTCGTCGAGTAGCGCGTGTGCCCGATGGCGGCCTGGCCCGCGAGGCCGCGCAGCTTCTCCTCCGAGAAGACCTGCGCAACGAGGCCCATGTCTCGCAGAGCCATCAGGTCGCCCTCGTCAGTGACCGCGATGCCCGCGGACTCCTGGCCGCGATGCTGGAGCGCGACCAGCCCGAAATGCGCGAGCCGCGCAACGTCTCGCTCGGGCGCGTAGATACCGAAGATGCCACACATCAGCTGAGAGCCTTCGTGAGCCCCGAATCGTACGCGGTGCGGAGGGCCTCGACGGGAACGCCGAGGAGTGCATCGCCTCCAACGGTGCCGACCTCCCGCAATGGCACCGGTCCACCATCGAGCCGGGTCGCGATCTCCGGTGCGCATGTGATGATCGCCAGTCCCCCGCCTTCGCCGAACAGGCTTACGGGTTCCCAGGGCAGGTCGAGCTCGGCACCGATGCCTGCCGCGATGGCACACTCGCTCAGCGCGACGGCGAGCCCGCCGTCCGAGACGTCGTGGATGCACGACACCCGGGGAGGCGTTTCAGCGAGGAAACGGAGCAACGCAGCCTCTGCCTCGAGATCCGGAGCCGCCGGCCGGCCGGCCGAGCCGTCGAGGCACACGGCCTGGAACTCGGACCCGTCGAGCCGAAGCTCCGGCGCTCCCGCGAGCAGGATCGTGTCGCCCTCACGCCACCCTCCCGGCACGGTACGAACGTCGGCGACGAGGCCGAGGCAGCCGATCACCGGAGTCGGGTAGATCGCGCGCCCGTCCGTCTCGTTGTAGAGCGAGACGTTGCCCGAGACGACCGGCAGCTCGAGTGCCTCGCACGCGAGCGCAATGCCCTCGATCGACTCGGCCAGCTCCCACGCGATCTCGGGCTTCTCAGGATTCCCGAAGTTGAGGCAGTCGGTCAGTGCGAGCGGGATCCCGCCGACACACGCGACGTTGCGCGCCGCCTCGAGCACAGCGAGCATCCCGCCGACGCGCGGATCGAGATCGCCGAGACGCCCGGCTCCGTCGAGGGAGACGGCGAGGCCGCGGAAGGAGGGACGCAACTGGAGCACCGCCGCGTCGAGACCCGGCCGGCGCACGGTTCGCGACTGGACGAGTTGGTCGTACTGTCGATAGATCCAGGCGCGGCTGGCGAGATTCGGCGAAGCAAGCAGAGCGAGCAGGTGCTCGGCGCCCACGTCGATCGCGGGGACATTGGCCGGCTCGGCGAGCGGGCGAGGGTGCAGCTCGAGCGGGTACCGCGGACACTCGTCGGTGAGCAGCTGCGCGAGGACGTCACCGACGACGTCCCCGCCGAAGAAGCATCGGAGCCTACCGCTCTCGGTCACCTGGCCGATCACGGCGTGCGGAAACTCCCACTTCTCGCACACGCCGATGACCTCGTCGAGCCGTTCGGCCGATACGACGGCGATCATCCGCTCCTGGCTCTCGGAAATCATGATCTCCCAGGGCTCCATGCCGTCTTCGCGCAGCGGGACGCGATCGAGATGGAGGTCGACTCCGGCACCGCCGCGTGATGCCATCTCGGCGAGCGAGGATGCGAGGCCAGCGGCGCCGCAGTCCTGCAGCGACTCGACGAGCCCGCCCTCGACGAGCTCGAGGCTCGCCTCGATGAGCTTGTTGCCGGCGAAGGGATCGCCGACCTGGACGGTGGGGCGCTTGTCCCCGTCGTCCTCGGAGAGCTCCTGGCTGGCCAGAGTGCTCGCGCCGCCGATTCCGTCGCGGCCGGTCGTCGAGCCGAAGAGGACGACGAGGTTCCCCGGGCCACTCATTCCCGCGCGGGTTACCCGGTCGGCCGGCAGAAGCCCGACACACATGGCATTGACGAGGCAGTTGCCCGCATAGCGCTCGTCGAACACGGCCTCGCCCCCGACCGTTGGCACTCCGACGGAGTTTCCGTAGTGGCCGACACCGGCGACCGCCCGGCCGAACATCCACCCGGAGCGGCCGTCGGCAGGATCCCCGAACCTGAGCGAGTCGAGGAGTGCGATCGGGCGGGCGCCCATCGCGACGACGTCCCGGAGGATGCCGCCGACGCCGGTTGCCGCGCCCTGGAACGGCTCGACCGCGGAGGGATGGTTGTGGCTCTCGACCTTGAACGCGACAGCAAGGCCCTCACCCACATCGACCACCCCGGCGTTCTCGCCCGGACCCTGGAGCACGCCGGGGCCCTCGCTCGGGAAGCGCCTGAGCAGTGGTGCGGAGTGCTTGTAGCCGCAATGCTCCGACCAGAGCAGGCTGAATACGGCGAGCTCGAAGTGGTTCGGCGACCGGTCGAGCAGGCCGCAGATACGGTCGAATTCCCAGTCCGTCAGGCCGAGCGCGCGGTGAAGCGGCTGTTCAGCGACCGAGGTCAAAGGAGAGTCACGAGTCTACCGAGGCAGGAGGTCGACGACGTCGCACACGGATGGCGACCGTCACTACCTCGAGGATACCCGCGCCCTCGGCCTAGCCTGGCCGATCGGCGCGCGTGAGCGCGGTCGCGCGCGTGAGCGCGGTCAGCACGTAATCGTCTCGACGCCCGTCGGCCGGCATGAACGCCCGCATCACGCCTTCCTCCCGGAACCCGATAGCTGCGAGCATCCTTCGGGCCGGCTCGTTCCAGAGCGCCGTCCCCGCCTGGATGCGCTCGGCGCCCATGGCGTCGAACAGGTGGTCGACCAGAAGGCTGATCGCCTCTCGGCCGTACCCTTTGCCGCGATCGGCCGGGCCGTAGATCGTGATTCCGAGCTCGTAGACCCCCGGTGGGAACGCGCGCTCGGGCGCTCGGGCTTGGACGTCGCCGACGAGGCGCCCACCGGCGTCGATCGCGAACTCGATCTGTCCGTTGACGAAGCCCCCTGAGGCCGCGAGCCGACGAGCGAGGCGGCGTCTGTTGGGGGAGTCGGCGGGGCCGACGCTGCTCGTCGCCAGGCCGGCGATGACGGCGTCGAGCTCTTCCGGATGGAAGGGCCTCAGGGCAACGCGGGATCCATTCAACACGAGCACGGCCGGTAGTCTCGCAGCCGCGATGGAGACGGGGGGAGGATTCCACGGCTGGCGTCGGATCGGCGTCCTGCGGCCGCTCGAGATCCGTGACTTCAGGCTGCTCTGGGCCGGTCTCAGCATCTCGCTCCTCGGTGACGGGATCAACGCTGTCGCTCTCATCTGGCAGGTGCTCGAGCTCTCGAGCTCGCCGACCGCCGTCGCGCTCGTCGGCGTCGCCTGGACGGTTCCGCTCGTTGTCTTCCTGCTCCTCGGCGGGGTCATCAGCGACCGGTTCGATCGGCGCAAGGTGATGGTCACGGCCGACGGGATTCGCCTCGCCGCGAGCGCGACACTCGGCGTGCTCTCCGTCTCGGGTCACATCGAGCTGTGGCATGTCTTCGCACTCGCAGCGCTGTACGGGGTGGGCGAGGCGATCTTCTACCCGGCGTTCGGTGCCCTCGTGCCTGAGGTGGTGCCGCGCGATCTCCTCGTTCAGGCGAACGCCCTCGATGGTTTCGTCAGGCCGCTCGCCTCGCGGTTGGTGGGCCCTGCGCTTGGCGGAGTGGCAATTGAATACCTGACCGTCGGCGGCGCGCTCTTGCTCGACGCGGGGTCATTTGTCTTCTCGATCGCGGCGCTGCTGCTCATGCACCCGCGGCCCAGGGAGCGCGGAGAGATCTCGGCCAGCGGCGTCCTCATCGACATCCGCGAGGGTTTCACGTTCGTCCGGGCCCACGTGTGGCTCTGGGGAACGCTGCTCGCGGCGGCGGCCGGCCTGCTCGTCTTCCTCGGACCATGGGAGGCTCTCCTCCCGATTCTCGTCCGCAACGAGCTCGGGCTCGGCGCTGCTGCCCTCGGGCTTGTCTACGCGGCCGGCGGGGCAGGGTCGATCCTCGCCGCCCTCCTGATGGGCCAGCGGCAGCTCCCGCGCCGGATGATCACGTTCATGTACGTGGCGTTCACCGTCGGGGTTTCGGGTCCGATCGTCTACGGGCTCGCGACGTCGCTCTGGCCGCTCGTGGTCGGGTCTGCGCGCGCCGCCGGGGCGAGCGCAGCCGGCATGGTCATCTGGTCGACGCTCATGCAGCGCGAGGTGCCGGGGCACCTGCTCGGGCGCGTCACGAGTCTCGACTGGCTCGTCTCGCTCAGCCTGACGCCGGTCTCGTTCGCGCTCACCGGTCCGATTGCCTCGGCGGCCGGGATCCGTCCGACGCTGGTTGGCGCGGGAATCCTCGGCGCCTCGATCACGCTCGCTTTTCTCTTCCTCCCCGGCATGCGGGACCTCGAGCGACGATAAGCAAGCGCCGAAGGCGCGCGCAGCGGACGCGGTGCGCAGCACCGCCAGGACGCGGAGGTTCATCGCCGCCGGCAGGCGGCGATACAGAGCGCCGAACAGCGCGCGCAGCGGAGGCGTCAGGTCGTCGCCGGACCGGAAGGGCTCCGCTTCATTGCGATCGGTGCGAAGCCCTTGCCCGAGCACAACGGCCGCCCGAGTCTCTAGCAAGCGCCGAAGGCGCGCTGCGCGGCCCGGTCGCGCCGGCCTTTGGAGCGTCGAGCCCTTCGGGCTCGACGAGGCTTCGCGGCCTGTTCGGCCGCTGCGCGGCCCGCTCGCGCGGCCCCTGCTACGCGAAAACCGTGTAGACCTTCCGCACGGTCTCGGTGATCCGCCACGTCCCTTCCAGCCGACCGGAAAGGTCATCGAGTCGCCGGGCCCGAGCACCACTGCCTCCGCGCCGTCCGGGGTCACCTCCATCGAGCCGGAGAGGACGTGCACGAGCTCGCCGTTGCGGGCGTAATCCCAGCGCGACAGCCCTGGCTCGCACTCCCACGTTCCCGTCTCGATCCGTCCGTCTGGCGATGCCCACTGGGTGAGCCCACGGGTGGCCATGGGCTCCTCGAGCGCCTGAGCGAGGGGCGGCTCGAGCGGCCCCCAATCCTCGAGCTCGGTCAGGGATGCAGCGTTGAACGGGTTCATGAATCCTCCTCGTCGTTTCGGTTGGGTCGGATGCTTTGAAAACGGCTTGGTCGAAATCCAGTCGGGACGATCCCCCGTACTACCGGTGATGCGGGCTCAGATCAAGGAGAAGTGCGAGATTGCAAGCGGAACGCTTCTCGTCACCTTCGACCTCCTCGGACGCAAGGTCGATTTCATGCCGGGCCAGTACTTCTGGGTCACGCTCCTCAATCCACCATACGACCACGAGAAGGGTCCGCGGCGGCACATTACGGCCGTCACCTCCCCGAACGAGCGAGGCGTCTTGGGGATGTGTACGCGGATCCGCGACTCGGCGTTCAAGCGCTCCCTCGTCGAGCTCCCCCTTGGAGCAGAAGTCGATGTGGAGGAGCCGAAGGGGACATTCGTCCTTCCCGATGAGACCGATCGACCCTACGTCTTCATCGCCGGGGGCATCGGTATCACGATCTTCCGTTGCATGCTGCGTTACATCGCCG
>JBBQXH010000029.1:0-13020 GCA_038209835.1 Gaiellales bacterium
CGGGGATCGCAGTACGCGCCGGTACGACCGAGCGCTCGGCGAACGAGGAGGTGTTGTAGTGGTGGATCCGCCGGTCGCCGATGTGGAAGCGCGTCGTGCCGTCCTCGAGCGTGGCGTCATACCAGGAGACGTTCTCGCAGAGGTTGGGGCGTCCGGTCGCGCACCAGCGGCAGTGGCCGCAGTACGGGAGCAAGGTGAGCATCACGTGGTCGCCCGGCTTCACGTTGGTGACGTCCGGCCCGACCTCCTCGACGACTCCCGCCCCCTCGTGGCCGAGAATCGCGGGGAGCGCGGTGGGGTGGATGTTCTGAACGACGTGGAGGTCGGAGTGGCAGACGCCGCTCGCTGCCATCCGGATCGCGATCTCGCCCTGCTTCGGAGGATCGAGGTCGACCTCCTCGACGACGAGGGGCTCGTTGAACTCGTAGAGGACGGCTGCGCGCACCGACGCGATCCTACTGCCTGTAGATTTCCCGGCCGTGCCACTGTCCGACCTCGAAGAGCGCGTCTGTGCGGAGATCGAAGGTCGGCGCGACGAGCTCGTGAGCCTCGCGTCCGACCTGATCGCCTTCGATACGACTGCGCGCGACCCCGATGACCCGCCCCGGCAGGAGCAGGCGCTCCAGGAGTATCTCGCCGGGCGGCTCTCCTCCGCAGGGGCCGAGACCGAGCTGATCGAGCTCGGGCCGACTGAGCTCGACGGCAAGCCGCTCTACGTGCCCGGGATGAGCTTCGAGGGGCGGCCTCAGCTCGTTGCTCGCTTTCCGGGAGCGGGGGGTGGGAAGTCGCTCCTCTTCAACGGCCACATCGACGCAGTCTCCGCCGAGCCCCTCGACAGCTGGACAAGCCCTCCGTTCGAGGCTGAGATCCGGGACGGCAAGCTCTACGGGCGCGGCTCCTGCGACATGAAGGGCGGGATCGCGTGCATGGTCTTTGCCTCCGAGGTTCTGGCTGCCCAGGGGATCGGGCTGGCCGGCGACCTGATCGTCGCGACGAACACCGACGAGGAGTCTTCGGGCGCCGGCGGGCTCGGCCTCGTCCTGCGTGGCGTCAAGGCCGACGCGGGCATCGTCACCGAGCCGACGAGTTTCGACGTGTGGATTTCGTGCCGCGGCACGAGCTACGCCGAGATCGTCGTTCCCGGGCGGCCGGGGCACGCCGAGGTTCGCCCGCCACACTGGCGCGACGGCGGCGCCGTCAACGCGATCGAGAAGGCGCAGATCGTGCTCGATGCGCTGAAGCGCCTGCGGGACGAGTGGGCGCAGCGATCCGATCTTCGCCATCCGAGGGTTTCGATGCCGGACGTCGTTCCGACGATCATCTCGGCCGGCGAATGGGCGGTGACGTACCCCGCGTCCTGCACCCTTACGATCGCCGTGCTCTGCGTGCCCCAGCAGACCGATGACGAGGGGTGGACGTTCGAGGTCGAGCGGGAGATCGACGAGTGGATCGCGAGGGCAGCGGCTGCCGACCCCTGGCTCGCAGAGAACCCGCCGCAGGTGAGCTGGTGGCCGAACCGCGTGATGTCGCTCGAGATCTCTCCGGACGAACCGATCGTCTCGGTCATGACTGAGGCCACCACCGATATCGGCCGCCCGACGCGGCTTTCGGGCCTCGACTCGTGGTACGACGGAGCGACGTTCACGCGCCTAGGTGGGACGCCGTCGATCGCCTTCGGGCCTGGGGGGTTCTACCCCGACGGCCGGAGCGTCGCGCACACGATCGACGAGCACGTGCCGGTCGACGGCCTCGTCGACTGCGCCAAGGGCCTCGCCGTCGCCGCGATGCGCTTCTGTGGGGTCGCGTCGTGATCGTTCCCGAGCTGACCCCCGAGATCGCCGAGCTGAAGGCCCGTGTCGGCCGCTTCATCGAGGACGAGGTCTATCCGATCGAGGCCAGCATTGCCGCGCGCGGCTCGATCGATGCGGCCGAGATCGACGCGCTACGCGCCAAGGCGCGTGCCGCCGGCTTCTCGCAGCTCAACATGCCGACCGAGCTCGGCGGCCAAGACCTTCCGATGCTCGCCCAGGTGGCGCTCGAGGAGGAGTCCGGCAAGGCGACGAACGGCCTCGGCTTCACTGTTGTCGACCGCGGGCCGCGCGAGCTCCTCGACCTGCTGACGCCGGATCAGGTCGAGCGCTACGTCATGCCGATCGTCCGCGGTGAGCATCGCGAGGCGTGGGCGCTGACCGAGCCCGGCGCCGGGTCGGACTTGAGCGGGCTTGCGGCGACCGCCGTTCGCGACGGTGACGACTGGCTGCTGAACGGTGAGAAGTGGTTCGTGACGAGCGAGGGCAACCCGGGCGTCTACATCGTCCTCGCCGTCGCCGAAGGAGAGCAGATGCTCTTCCTCGTCGATCCGGGAACGCCGGGACTGCACGTCAAGCGCGTCCCGGGTTTCCTGCACGATCCGTACCTCGATCACCATCCGGAGATCGTCTTCGAGAACTGCCGTGTCCCCGAGGCGAACCGGGTTCCGAGCGGCGGGAACGACGGGGCGAAGGAGTGGATTCTCGTCGAGCGCCTCTTCATCGGCGCGCGGTGCTGCGGTGCGGCGCAGCGGCTCGTCGACATCGCGACCGAGTATGCGAAGGAGCGCGTGGCGTTCGGCAGCCCGATCGCTGAGTTCCAGGGGGTGTCGTTCCAGCTCGCCGACTCGCTGACGGAGCTCCTGGCCGCGCGGCTGCTCACCTACCACGCGGCGCACGCGTTCGACACGGGAGACGACCGGAGTGTCGTCCACGGCAAGGTCTCGATGGCGAAGCTCTACGCCTCCGAGATGGCCGGGCGGGTGGCCGATCGCACGGTGCAGGTTCTCGGCGGACGCGGGTACATGACGGACAACCCGGCGGCCCGCTTCTACCGCGAGGTCAGGGTCGATCGGATCTGGGAGGGAACGAGCGAGATCCAGCGCCTGATCCTCTCCCGCGGCCTGCTCAAGCGCGGCGCGGCCCCCTACCTCGACTGAGCGATCTGGCTCGGGGTGACGGGGACGGACGGCGCTTTGCCGTCATCCCCGGGTGTGCTGGATGAAACGCCGTCCGCGTACCCGCCAGGGACGCCAATCACGTCATACCACGTTCGGGGGATGGAACGCTACCGGTCCCCCGCCGCCGAGCCGCCGCCGAGTGCGGGCAGGTAGCTCTCCTGCTCGAGCCAGTGGCCTCCGTCGATGACGAGGTTCTCGCCGGTGATCCACGCCGCGTACGTTGAGCAGAGCGCGGCTGACCACCACGCGACCTCCTCCGGCGTTCCGATGCGCCCGAGCGGGATCCCAGAGGCAACGCGCTCGCGATCGGCCTCGGTCGGCCAGAGCGCTCCGCCGGCGCCCTCGGTATCCGTCGGCCCCGGGCAGATGCAATTCACGCGGATCCCGTGTGGCGCCCATTCGACCGCAAGCGTCCTCGTCATCGCGAGAAGGCCCGCCTTGGCAGAGGCCGAGTGGATCGTGCCTGGGCCGCCCGTCCACGCGTAGGACGCGAGGACGCTCAGGATCGCACCGCCGTCGCCCTGCTCGATCATCTGCCGCCCCGCTGCGCGTGAGCAGAGGAACCCCCCGTCGAGGACGATGCTGACGACGGCTCGCCAGCCGTTGGGCGAGAGATCCTCCGCGCGGACGACGAAGTTCCCAGCCGCGTTGTTGACGAGCACGTCGAGCCGGCCGAAGCGCCGCACGGTCTCGGCGACGAGGGCGTCCACCTGCTCGGGATCGCGCACGTCTGTCGACTTCGGGTAGCCGGCGCCACCCTGATCTTCGATCTGGGCGATTGTCTCCGCGAGCGGCTCGGGACGCCGACCTGCGACCACGATTGATGCCCCGAGGCGGGCGAACTCGAGCGCCATCGCACGCCCGAGCCCGGTTCCACCGCCCGTCACGATGGCGACCTTCCCGTCGAACGTTCCCTCAGCGAGCATCGGCGTCTCCTTTCTCCAGCACGATCCGGGCGTCGAGGCCGAGCGCGCCGTCGACGGTCACGAGCAGCGGGTTGATCTCGATCTCTGCGATCTCGGGACGCTCGGCCGCGACCGATGAGAGCGCCGCGAGGACGCGTGCCGCCGCTTCGACATCGAGCTTGGGGCGGCCGCGCGCGCCCGTGATGAGCGGGGCACCTCGAAGGGAACGAAGCAGTTCGCTGGCCGTTGCCGCCGAGATCGGGGCGAGCGCGACGGCGACGTCCTTCAGGAGCTCGGCGAAGATGCCCCCGAGGCCGACCAGCACGATCGGCCCGAACCGCGGATCCCGACGCGCCCCCACGATCAGCTCGACGCCGTCAGCGACGGGCGCCGTCCGCTCGACGGAGTACGCTTCGGGCGATAGCCGTGTTGCCATATCAGAGAACAGTCGCGCGAGCTCCTCCTCCCCGGAGATTCCGAGGACGACGCCACCTGCATCCGACTTGTGGAGGAGCCCGAGGGCCTTGAGCACGACCGGGTACCCGAGCTCTTCGGCCGCAACGCGAGCCTCGGCAACGGTCTCCACAGGGCGTGCCTCCGCGAACGCGATTCCACCGCCTGCGAGGAGCTCGCGAGCCTCGAAGTAGCCGTCTCGGGCGAGCGGGCCGGCAGCACGTGGGGGCAGCGGGGCGACGCCGGGCGGTTGGCGCTCGGCACGTGTGGCCAGGCGGGCCACCGCCGCGACTGCGGCCTCGGCCTCGCCGTAGACCGGCACGTCCGCATCGCGGAACACGGTGGCGGTCGGCCCCTCGGGATACATCGTGTGGACGACCAGCGGGCGGCCGGCGTCGTGGGCGGCGCGGATCATGCCCGTCGCCGTCTCTGCCTCGAGCGTCTCGTACGTGTTGCCGTATGAGGCGTATCCGCCGAAGTACCCGGTCAGAAGAGCGGCGTCGACCTCCCCGGAGGAGAGCAGGCGGTGGGTCACGTCCTTGAAGCGGATGATCTCCTGCTCGCCCGCGCCGGCGAAATCGACCGGGTTGCCGGTCTCTGCAGTCGGTCCGAGCATCTCCGCCATCTCGACGGCCAGGCCGTCGCTCAGGGGCGGGATCTCGAGCCCAGCCGCTGCGGCGAGATCGGCGGCGATGACGCCATGCCCTCCGCCGTCGCCGAACACGACGATACGCCGTCCGCGCGGCAGGTCGCGCACGAGCAGCGCCTGCGCGGCCTCGATCATCTCCGTGGGCGTCGACACCTGCTCGATTCCGGCGGCGCGGCAGGCGGCCTGGACGGCGACGTGGTCGCTGACGAGTGCGCCCGTATGGGAGCGAGCGGCACGCATTGCCGCGTCGCTGCGACCGGCTGCGAGGAGGACGACGGGCTTTCCCGCGACTCCGGCTCCGTGGCACGCTCTCGCGAAGGCCCGCCCGTCGCGGAAGTCTTCGAGGTAAAGAGCGATCACGCGCGTGGCCTCGTGCTCGGCGAAGGCGGCGACGAGCTCCGCCGCCTCGAGATCTGCCTGATTGCCGAGCGACACGAAGCGCGAGAAGCCGAGTCCGTGCCGGGTTGCGATCAGCGCGAGCTCGAGCGCGAGGTTGCCGCTCTGGGAGATCAGGCCGATCTCTCCTGCCGGCAGCTCGCTCCAGCCGATGTCGAGCTCCGCGCCCGCGTCGAAGACGCCGAGGCAGTTCGGACCGAGAAGCACGGCGCCCTCCGCCCGGATCCGTTCCACCACTGCGTGCTCGCGCGCCCGACCGTCGTCGCCCTTCTCGCCGAGCCCGGCCGTGATGCCGACGAGCGCACGCGCCCCGGCGTCCAGCGCTCCGTCAACGGTCTCCTCGAAACCCGATTCGGGCACAGCGACGACGACGAGCTCAGGGGGACCGGGAAGCTCGGCGATCGATCGGAATGTCGGCTGGCCGAGAACTTCGGCACCGCCTCGGTTCACGAGGTAGACGCTGCGGCGGCCGGCTCCTCGGAGCGCTCCTCGCGACAATCCGTAACCCCATTTCATCGGGTCGTTCGAGGCGCCGACGACCGCGACCGAGCGCGGGTCGAAGAGCGCACGGAGATCGCGCGGCATGACGTCGCTTTCCGCCCTACGCCTCGAGCAGCCGTCGCGAGATGATCAGGCGCTGGATGTCGGACGTCCCTTCCTCGATCTCCTCGAGCTTGGCGTCCCGCATCCACTTCTCGACCGGGTACTCGCGTGAGTAGCCCCAGCCGCCGAGCGTCTGCACGGCAGCCCATGTGCACCACATCGCCGTCTCGCTCGCATGGAGCTTCGCCATCGCCGCTTCCTTCGGGACGGCGCGTCCTGCGTCGAGGGCGCGGGCCGCCTGCCAGACGAGCAGACGTGACGTCTCGACGCGGACGGCCATGTCAGCGAGCCGAAACGCGACGGCCTGGTGCTCGGCGATCGGCTTTCCGAACTGCATCCGGGTCTTCGCGTACTCGACCGCGTACTCGAGGGCGGCCCGCGCGAGCCCGGTTGCCGACGCGCCCAGAACGATGCGCGAGCGGTCGAAGGTGCGCATCAGGCCGTAGAAGCCCTGGCCCTCGTCGCCCAGCCGCCGATCGGACGAGACCTCCACCCCCTCCAGGAACATCTCCGCGTTCAGGATCGCGCGCTGGCCCATCTTGCGCATCGGCGATCCGAACGAGACACCAACGTCTCCCTTCTCGACGACGAACGCGGTGACCCCGCGCGATCGCGTCCCCGGCTCGACGGTCGCGAAGACGACGTAGTACTCGCCGAGACCGCCGTTCGAGATCCAGCTCTTCTGACCCCTGATCACGTAGCCGTCTTCGCGCCTGGCGGCGGTCGTCTGGATCGAAGCTGCATCCGAGCCCACCTCCGGCTCGGTCGTCGCGAGTGCGGTGAGCGGAGGGCGATCCGCACAGAGCGGCTCGATCCAGCGGCGCTTCTGCTCGTCGGTGCCGAGCTCGACGACGGGCTCCGCGAAGAATCCGTTGGAGGTGATGAGGTTGCCGATCCCGGAGCAGCCGAACGAGAGCTCCTCCTGGACGAGGCACTGCGTGAAGACGTCTGTCATCCCGCCGCCGCCGTACTCCTCGGGGAGCATGTACGAGGTGAGCCCGAGGCCCGCCGCCTTGTGCCAGATCTCCCAGGGCATCTCAGTGTCCGCCTCGTCGACGATCAGCGAGATCGGTCGGATCTCGTTCATTGCGAACTCGCGGCAGACCGCCTGAATTTCGCGCTGCTCGGAGGTGAGGTCGACGATGGTCACTCCGACAATCCTTCCAGATTGACCGACGAGGAGCCGCATCCGATCCTGGCCGGCTTCGCGGCGGCGGCAAGCTAACCGAGTTCACACCCGGGGTCAGAGCTTGCACGCCAACAGGTCGTTCCGCCGGCGATGCGCGTGTTCGAATGCAGGCTCTGACCCCGTAGTGCTGTCATTCCACATCGAGCCTGCGGCCAGGAGGACCTGCTTCGCGGGCAGAGACCCTGGCGGGTCGGCGTGCGAAGCCGAAGAGCGCGCCGAACGTGATCAGGCACAGGGCGGCTGCCGCGGCGTAGGCGGCAACGTCCCCGGCGATCTCGGCCAGGCCGCCGCCGACGGCTGCGCCGATGACGTTGCCGGGCGCCCAGGCGAAGTTCATGAGGGCGAAGCCGAGGCCGTGTCCGAGTCCGATCGCCTCCCAGCTGTCCGAGAGCATCGCCATCGCGGGTGCCCAGAAGACGCCGTAGGAGACTCCGGCCAGGAGAATGAACAGGGAGAGAACCCAACGATTTCCGATCCACGGGATCGTGAGGGAGACGGCGGGGGCGGCGAGCAGCCCGAAGCGGATCGGCGCGAGTCGGCCGCGGCGGTCCGACCAGATTCCGATCCCCGGGCTGATCACGGCCTCGATGGCAGCAGAGAGCAGGAACGTCGCGGCGATCCCGAGCGTGCCCCAGCCGAGGCTGGAGAGCTGAAGCGGACCGAGTACGGAAACGACGCCGAAGAGCAGCGCTGGAAGCGCCAGCAGCCACATCCCCGCAAGCACCCGTCGCGAGCGGAACGCCGAGAACAGGAGCCTCAGTGCCTGAGCCTCGCCCCGCACCGGCGGCTCGAGCTGTATCGCCCACACCGCGAGCCCGGCGGCCAGGACCGCGACGCCGCAGAAGGCGGGTAGGCGGCCGACCGTCGAGGCCACTCCTCCGAGCACCGGCCCGAGGAGCGCGCCGACGATCGCGCCCGACATGGCAAAACCGATCATCTCGCCACGACGCTCGCTCGGCGTCCCGGTGATGAGCCACGCGAGAGCGCCCGTCCAGCAGAGCGCCCCGCCCACTCCCTGGAAGAACCGTGCGAGGACGAGGAGCCAGTAGCTGTCGACGATTCCGAACGCGACGCTCGTCCCCGCCAGCACGCCGAGGCCGGCCAGAACCGTCTCGCGGATGCCCACCCGGGTCGCGAGCCACCCTGCGGGGACTGCGCCCGCGATCCCGCCCAGCGCGTACATCGCGACGAGAACGCCCGCCTGGCTTTTCGAGAGGCCGAGTTCGTCCGCGAACCTCGGGAGGAGCGGCGCCAGTGCAGCGAAGAAGATCGTGTCGACGAGAACGACCGCGCTGGCGAAGAGGACGAGCCGACGCATCAGGTGACCGCTGCGGCGCGAGCGCGGAGCCTCGGCCGGATGGCGAAGAAGGTCACGATGCAGAGTGCGGCGATCACGGAGTAGGCGACGGTGTTGCCGGCGAGCTCGGCAAGCCCGCCTCCGACGGCAGCGCCGACCACGTTACCCGGCCCCCAGGCGAAGTTCATCAGGGCGAAGCCGAGACCGTGAGTGAGTCCGATGGCCTCCCACCCCTCGGACAGCATGGCCATCGCGGGTGCCCAGAAGATCCCGACCGCGAGCCCGGAGAGGACGATGAAGACCGACAGCAGCCATCGATTGCCGGCCCAAGGAAGGATGAGCAGTACGCATGCGGCTGCGATCAGCCCGAAGCGAATCGGCGCGAAGCGGCCACGACGATCGGACCAGATACCCACTCCCGGGCCGGAGACCGCCTCAGCTGCGGCGGCGAAGAGGAACGTGATCGTGACGCCGAGTGCGCCCCAGCCTGCCGCGTCGAGTTGGAGCGGACCGAGAACGAAGACGAGGCCGAGCGACAGGGATGGGAGCGCGAGCAGCCACATGCCGGCAAGCACGCGACGGGAACGCAATGCCGCGAACATGCGGCTGAGCGGCTGGGGTTCCTCTCTGGCGGGTCGCGGGAGGCGGAGCGCCCAGATCGCGAGCCCGAAGCAGAGCGTTGCGACGCCGGCGAATGCGGGCAGGCGGCCAAAGGCGGACGCTGCACCGCCGAGCAGCGGGCCGACGAGCGACCCCGCGATTGCGCCCGAGGTTGCGTATCCGAGGAACTCGCCGCGGCGATCGGCAGGTGCGGCTCCGACCAACCAGGCGAGAGACCCGGTCCAGACGAGGGCTGCGGCGATTCCCTGTCCGAAGCGGGCCGCGTTCAACGCCCAGTAGCTCTCGACGATTCCGAAGGAGACACATGTGACGACGAGGAGCCCGAGACCGAGCAGGACGGTCGGCCGGACGCCAAGCCGGGACGCCGAGAGTCCGCTCGGGATCGCGCCGACGACTGCGCCGAGCGCGTACATCGCCACCAGAACGCCCGCCTGCCAGGTTGAGAGACCGAGATCGTCCGAGAACTCCGGCAGGAGTGGGGCGAGCGCCGCGAAGAAGATCGACTCGACGAAGACGGCAGCGGTGGCGAAGAAGAGAATGCGTCGCATCCGCCGACGACTCTAGCGAGGGGCCGCAGGTCCCTCCGCTGAGTCCTTACGCATACTGCGGAGCACACCGCCGTTCAACGAGGGAGGGGAATATGAAGATCGTGAGGGTCGACCGCTCGGCCGCGAACCCGCCTGCGACTCCCGAGTGGTTCCCGGGCACTGTCTTCCAGCAAAAACTGAACGACCCAGACACGCCGGTCGGGATCGAGCTGATCGCCGTGTTCTTCGAGCCCGGCTCGAGGACGAAGCCACATGTCCATCCGGTCGATCAGGTGCTGCAGGTCGTGGAGGGCGAAGGGGTCTACGCGACCGAGACCGATCGCCGGATCATCCGGCCGGGGGACTGGGTGATCGTGCCCGCCGGTATCTGGCACTGGCACGGCGCCACCGCCGATTCCTCGATGTGCCACATCTCGATCAAGCAGCCGGGAGATACCGACTGGACATCGGAGTGGAAAGACTGGGACACCTACATGGAGGGGGCGAGCTGACCCTCGACCCCGGAGTCGTCGCCGACAGGTACGCGGCCGCGCTTGCCGCTGTCGACGAGGCAGCGCGGAGAGCTGGGCGGCGACCTGGGGACGTCGAGATCCTCGCCGCCGTCAAGTACGTCGGGGATGAAGACCTGCCCGCGCTCGCCGCGGCCGGCATCTCGCGCGTTGGCGAAAACAAGACGGACGCGCTGCTCGCAAAGCAGGCGGCTCACGGTGACCTCTTCACGTGGGACTTCATCGGCCACCTTCAGAGCCGCAAGGTGCGCGATGTCGTCGGGCGGGTCGAGCTCGTCCACTCGCTCGAGTCGGAGTCGGTCGCCGACCAGATTGAGCGACGGGCGATCGAGCCTCAATCAGTGCTCGTCGAGGTCAACATCGCGGGCGATGCGACGAAGGACGGCGTCTCGCGCGACGAGCTCGACGCGTTCCTCGAACGACTCGCCGCTGCCGAGCGGATCCGCGTGCTGGGCCTCATGACGATGCCACCGTTCGTCGACGATCCCGAGGCTTCACGCCCCGCTTTCGCGCGTCTCCAGGCTCTCGCCAGCGAGTGCGAGGCGAGATGGGCGCCGACCCACTCCTTCGACGTCCTGTCGATGGGGACGAGCCAGGACTACGCCGTCGCCGTCGAGGAGGGCGCCACGGTCGTCCGGCTCGGCGGTGTCCTGTACGGCCGCACCTGATTGCTACCGGGGAAGCTCGAGGCGTCGTCCTTCGGCGGCTGACGCCATCAGCTCGAGGCGGCGTTCGAGCTCGGCCCGCGCCCGGTCGAGATGGCGCCGGAAGCTCCGCTCGATCCACGGGCCGGGAGGTCTCGACCCCGGCTCGCCGTTCAGCGAGGCGAGCTCGAGCCACAGGTTCGGGCCACGCGTCTGGCGGCCCTGCGCGGCCCAGGCGAGCCGGCCCGTACGGGGATCGTTCCGGTCGAGCTCCCGTCTGAACGCCCCCTCGGAGAGGTCGGCGCAGAGCCTGTTGAGGCCGACTCTGGATGCCTGCAGGGCGGCCTCGCTGCGATCGCCGCGACCCAGCGCCTCGAGAGCCGACTCGAGCGCGGTGACGTCACGGGCAGCCTGCTCGTGCGGATAGCACTGCGTGCCGTTCGAGTCGACACCGTGAAGGCCCCGTGCGAGCGAAGTGAAGACCGACCGGGTTCGTCGCGCTGGCGCTTGGCCAAGCGCGCGCTCGAGGCGGGCGCGTCCAGGCGTTGACGCGAGTCCGGCGAGCGAGGCCCGGAGATGGGCGCGACGCGCCGAGAGGTCCACGATCGAGTCGGGGTCGGCGTCGGCCTCGAGAAGAAACCGGGCGTACAGCCGCGTGAGGTTCGCTAGGTACTCGAAGTCGATCCGCTCGGCGGTGTCGAGCGGCGTGTGGTACTCGCGCTGGATCCACGCGGTCGAGAAGGACGAGACGTTGATTGCCGGTACGCCTGCCGCGAGGAACGTCCATACCTCGGTCAGCGTGTTCGGCTCAGCCAGCGTGTAGCCGTGCGGGAGGAGGCCATCCTCGGCCGCCTGGCGGCACAGTCGCTCAACCCACGACCGCAGCTCGGGTGGCGAGTCTACGTCGAGCGGGTCGGGCAACCCGGAGCCTTCGATGTTCAGGTAGAAGGGCGCGCGACCGGCCCATTCGCGGTGTGCGTGCGTGATCTGGTGCCACGCGCCGGTGCACCAGTCGTAGCGGCTGTCGGCGAGGCCGTACTCCTCTGCCGTGTGCGAGATGAAGCCGATCGGGTGCCTGGGCCGGACTCCGGCGTCGACGAAGGCGCGCGCGAGCACGAGCGTTGCCGCGACGCCGGCGGCATCGTCGAACGATCCCGAGAACCAGGCGTCGTGATGGGCTCCGACAAGGATCGGCTGGCGACGCTGTCGGCCGGGAAGGAAGCCGACGACGTTGAGCCCGCTGGCATCCGGGTCGATGGTGGCATCGAGGACGACGGTCACCCTTCCGCCACGGGATCGGAGCTCGGCGGCGTCCTCCTTGCGCATCGTCACCATCGGCGGAGCGCCGGCGTGCCACATCCCGTCGAACGTCCCGAGCGCTCCGTCGGCCTGGAAGTAGGGGCCGCCCGCCGACGACGTGACGATCAGGGCGCGTGCACCGCGGAGGCCGAGCTCGAGGCCGACCTGGAACGGCCAGAGGTCGTCGTCGCGCCAGTCGACGAGCACGATGCGCCCGGCGACGTCGAGGCCGGCGAGCTCTCGGCGACCGCCCCGGGACACGAACACGAGCTCGCCGGAGACGCCACCCGCCGGCGTGGGCGGAACGCCTCCCATCGAGACGCATTCGTAGCGGACGCCGTCGTCCCGTTCGACGAACGCGGTGCGGAACTCCCAGGCGTTGACCGGAACCGGCTCGAGAGCGACGTCCGCGAGACCCGCCGACCGCATCTCCTCCGCGATCCATTCGGCCGCGGCCCGCTCGGCCGGCGTGCCTGCGACCCGAAAGCCGAGCGGATGGGAGCGGAACGACTCCAGCCGCTCGACGAGCGAGCGGAGTTTCTCCGCCGTGATCCGCGTCTCGATCCCCTCGCGCATGTGGCCGGGATCGAGACGCGGGGCGAGCGTCGGCTAGGCGAGTGCCTTGGCCTTTGCCGCCGCGAACTCCTCGTCCGTCAGCGCACCGGAGTCCTTGAGCTTGTGGAGCTTCGCGACCTCGTCGGCGGCGGACGTGGCCGGTGGCGCCATCCGGGCGTCATAGGCCGCCCCCTGGGCGTCCGCGGCCGCGAGCGACTCCTTGTCCTGCTCGGTCATCTTCGGCCGCGCGATCATGTAGACGAGCACGCCGAGCACGGGTAGGAAGACGATGAAGACCGTCCATGCCGCCTTCGCCCAACCGCCGTGGTCATTCCGGCGGAAGTTGTCTGCCAGGACCATGAT
>JBBQXH010000030.1:0-12977 GCA_038209835.1 Gaiellales bacterium
TCATCTACGGAGTGAGCTTCGACATGGTCGGGAAGCAGCCGATCGTGCTCCTGAAGACGTCCGAGGGGAACAAGTTCCTGCCGATCTGGATTGGTCACCCCGAGGCCGCGGCGATCCTCATGAAGTTGCAGGGTGCGGCGACCCCGAGGCCGATGACGCACGACTTGCTGACGGATCTCCTCGGCCAGCTCGAGGCCCGGGTCGTCAAGATCGCAGTCACCGAGCTCCGTGACAACACCTTCTACGCGCTCATCACCCTCGCGGTGAACGGCAGCGAGATCGAGATCGATTCCCGCCCGAGTGATGCCATCGCCCTCGCCGTGCGTGCCGGCGCGCCGATCTATGCGGCCGATGCGGTGATCGAGGAGAGCGCGATCGAGTTCGAGAACGAGGACGTCGCGGACGAGGAGATCGTCGAGGAGTTCAAGCGCTTCCTCGACGACGTCAGCCCCGAGGACTTCTCAGCCGCGTCGTAGCAAGCCGCCAAAGGCGGCGCGCAGCGGCCGCGGGCGAGCCCGCCAGGCCGCGTAGTTCAGCCGGCGGAGCCGGCGTATCCTGACGCCGCAGGCGCCGCCCAGCGTCCGGGCCGCCTACGCCTTGCGAGCGAGCTCCCGCTTCGTCAGGCGGAGAATCTCGGTGACGAGCTCGTTCACGCCGTCGGTCGAGAGCGGGCCAGGGTTGGCGTCGGCCAGCTGCCCCGCCATCGCTCCTTCACGCGCCTGGTCGACCATCGGGTAGCCCTGCTCGTCCTTGTAGGCGTGAAGCTCGGAGACGAGGCCGAGCCGGCGATTGAAGGTCGCTAGGATCTCGCGGTCGGCCTCCGAGATCCGCTCGCGGAACGACTTCACGACGGGATCCTGGCCCTGGTCAGGCATCGGCACGAAGAATAGTCCGGACGTGTCTGTCGCCGCCGACGGCTACGACGCTGCGATGGCAGCGGCGGCGAGGCCGATCGCGTTGTAGGCGGCATGGGCGGCAACCCCTGGCCAGACGCTCTCCGACCGCAGCCGGATCCAAGCGAGACCGACGGCGAAGAAGACGAGCGGGGGAAGCGCGACGAGGAGCCCGTGCGCGAGCCCGAAGACGATCGCCGTCCCGAGAATGGCGACGACAGGCCCGAACCGCGCCAGCACGCTCACGCCGAGCCCGCGGTAGAACAGCTCCTCGGTGAACGGCACGATGGTCACGATGACGAGCGCGTTGAAGAGGAACGGCGCGAGCTTTCCGGATTCCCAGGTTTGAGGCGCCAGCCCCTGCTCCTCGCCCGCTTTCAGGATTGGCTCGAGCACAGCCGCCACGATGAGAGAGGCGACGACGAGGATCGCCCCGTACCCGAGATACCGCGCGGAGAACGGGCGAAGCCCCAGGGTGGTGCGTGGATCGGCGGAGAGCCGCGCAATGCCCCAGGTGACGAGCAGGATGACGGCGTAGACGAAGATCGATCCGACGCCCAGGGAGTAGCTGAAGATCGGCTCGTCTCCCTCGCTGCTGTCACCGCCCGCCAACGCGAACGAGGTCGCGACCTGCAGGCCGGCAACTCCCAGCCACAGAAGGAGTGCCAGCCATTCCCGCGAGCCCGAGCGGGCTTCGAGAGCCCGCGTACCCACGCAGCCGTCGGAGCGGAGCGGCGGGAGAGGAGGCTCGGTCACAGTCGGACGGTCACAGACGGAGTCGTTCGGGCAGGGTAGCGAGCGGAACGGGCTCGAACCCGAGCCCGGCTGCGGACGCTCCGTCGCGATCGGCCGCCTCGTCGCCGATGTGGATCGCCCGCGCCGCTCGGACGTCGAGACGCTCGAGTGCGAGCTCGAAGATCCGCGGGTCGGGCTTCTCGCAACCCGCCTCCGCAGACGTCACGACGACGTCGAAGCGGTCGACCACGGAGAGTCGAGCGAGGTGCTCGTGCAGGTCGATGTCCCAGTTTGCGACGCACGCAAGCGCCAGCCCTGAGTGTCGGAGCCGGTCGAGCGCGCCGGCGGCTCCCTCGACCGGGCGAAACACGATCGACGCGACGAACGGGTCGACGAACTCCTCCGCTTCGAGGAGCGAATCTGCGGCCTCCAGGAAGACGCGGACGCATGCGAGCCGCAGCGACACAAGCGAAGCCTGATCGCGGCCCTCGAGCGAGCGCGGTCTGTAGTAAGCCACTTCCGCCCGGAATGCCCGCCCGACCTCAGCGACGCTTCGGTCGACGCCGCGATCGGCGAGCGCCGCGCGCAACGCGGGGACCGGATCCGTCAGCTCCACCAGCGTCCCGAACGCGTCGACCGTGACGGCGTCGATCGTGCTAGCGGAACGCATCGGGGTGAAGTGCCACGGCGACGGCTTCGAGCCCCTTCGTGACGTTCGGGCCGGGCTGGGTGACGAGCTCCGTCGGCAGGATGACCGCGCGGCCGCTCTTGACCGCCGACAGGCGCTTCGTCTTCGGGTCGCGGCGAAGGTCCACCAACGTGACACCGCTGTCCGACGTGGCGAGGTAGACGTCGGGGTCGGCTCTCCGCAGCTGCGCGAGCGGGAAGGGCCCGAGCCCGTCGTAGCCTCTCGCGATGTTCTTGCCCTTGGCGTCCTTGATCAGGCTTCCGAGGAGCGACTGATCGGACACGGTGATGAAGAAGCCGCGGTCGACGAACGCCGTCACGACGTCTGCGTCCTTCAGCCGCTCCGCAATCTCGGCGCTCTGCCGTTGGAGTGTGCCCGCGAGCTGGCGGCCCTTTGCGGGCTCGCCGACGAGGAAGCCGAGCTCGATTGCAGCGTGCTCGACCGCTTCGACCGACCGGGCGGGCTGGACGTAGACAGGTGCGCCGGTGCGTCGCTCTGCCTGGGCGAGGTCGACGGGATCGGTGTCCGGCGTGGCGATGATCAGATCGGGCTTCAACCTCACGATCTCATCGATGTCGACGTGGCCGGTGTCCTCGATCACGACCGCGGGCGGCTTGCCGCCACCGAGCCGGACGCCGGCGGGTGCACCGACGAGCCGATCACGCGCGCCGATCACGGCGACGAGCTCTGCCGAGCCCGCGTCGAGGGCCACGATGCGCTGCGGCTCCGCCTCGATCGTCGTCGGTGCGTCCCCGGCTCCTTCGACCGTGACCGGGTACGCCGCAGGGATCTCACCGGTCGGCTCAGATCTCGCGCCGCAGCCCGCGAGAGCGAGCGCGACGAGTCCGAGTACGACAACCCCGAGAGGAGTGAAGCGGGCCACCTGCTATTTATCCAAGCATCGGAGGGTCATCAGATGAGGCACTTCACGATCGGCGAGGCGAATGACATGCTGGCGACAGTCAGGCCGATCGTCGAGGGATTGGTCGCTCATCGGCGGATCCTCGCACGAAACCAGGACGAGCTCGGCCGGCTTCGGAGCAAGGCCGCTGGAAACGGCGGCGGGCTCGATGCGGGACGCGTCGCCTCACTCGAGGCTGCCGCCGCTGACGCAGCGCGGGAGATCGGGCAAGCGCTCGAGACGCTCGACGCAATGGGCGTGCAGGTGAAGGATCTCGACCGGGGTCTCATCGACTTCCCCGCGGTGCATCCCGCGAGCGGAGCGACAGTCCTCCTCTGCTGGCACCTCGGTGAGCCGCGGATCGACTACTGGCACGACCTCGACGCGGGCTTCGCAGGGAGGAAGCGCCTCCCGTTCTGACGAACCCTGCCGCGATGAGCCTGAATCAGATCATCACGGCCGCTGCGATCGTCGCCGGCACGCTCGTCGTCGCGAAGGTCGTCGACTCGGTCATGCTCCGCCGCGGCCGCGGCCGCCTGTCCCCGTCGGCGCTGACGCGCTACAACGCGCTCCGCCGGACGGTGTCTTTCGCGATCATCGTCATCGGTGCGGCGATGGCGCTCTTCGTCTTCCCGTACGTCCGGGGTGTCGCCGGGACGATCCTGACGTCGGCAGCGTTCATCTCGATCGTCATCGGTCTCGCCGCGCAGGCGACGCTCGCGAACTACATCTCGGGCCTCATGATCTCCTTCTCACAGCCGATCCGCATCGGCGACCACATCGAGTTCCAGGGGATCAGAGGCGTCGTCCACGAGATCACCGCGACCTATACGCGGGTCAGAACCGCGGACGGCGCTTGGCAGCTGATTCCGAACGCGCTGCTGGCGTCCGACACGATCAGGAACGCGACGATCGTGAACCCGGAGTGCGTCGCGACGGTGAGGATGTCTGTCCCGCTCGCCGCCGACCTGAGCCGTGTCATGGCGACGGTTGCCGCTGAGGCCCGCGCCGTTCCAGGTACTCTCGAAGGGCGCGAGCCGACGATGAGGGTTCAAGATCTCACCACAGAATCCGCCGAGCTCGAGGTCGATGTCTGGGTTCCGAGTCACGAAGCTGCGCGTGACATCGCGTCGACTCTGCGTCTCCGCGTCCACGACCGGCTGCGCCGTGACGGCCTGCTCGTGACGGGCTGAGGCCGATGGCGAACGGCGATGGCAACGGCAACGGGGGAACGAACGGACGGTCCGCGCCGCGCCGCCGGCGCCGCGAGAGGATCCGCCGCACCAGGAATCGTCGCCGCGCGATCGTCCTCGTCCTGGTCGCCGCTGTTGTGGGAGGCGCTGCTGCTGTTGCCGCGGCGTCGTTCACGGGTGTTGCCGCGTTTCGCGAGAGTTGCGACCTGGCCTCGCTGCAGCCGGTGGCGATCGGCGAGAACTCGTTCGTCTACGCCGCTGACGGCTCGTTCCTCGGCGCCATTCCGGCGGAGAACAACCGTCAGCCACTGCGGCTCGCCCAGATGACGCCGTGGCTCGGAAAGGCCACGGTCGCGATCGAGGATAGGCGGTTCTACGAGCATCAAGGCCTCGACTACGAAGGGATCGTGCGGGCGGCGGTCGAGAACTACAAGGCCCAGGACGTCGTGCAAGGCGGCTCGACGATCACCCAGCAGCTCGTGCGAAACCTCTACCGGCCCGTGGGAACCGAGCAAACCCTGCAGCGCAAGGTCAGGGAGGCGTGCCTCGCGCTGAAGCTCGACGCCGCCTGGACGAAGGCGCGGATCTTGCAGACGTACCTGAACCAGGTCTACTACGGCAATCGGGCCTACGGCGTCGAGGCGGCCGCGCAGACGTACTTCTCGAAGCCGGCGAAGGAGCTGACCCTCTCCGAGGCGGCGCTCATTGCCGGACTTCCGCAGGCGCCGTCGTACTACGACCCGTTCACCCGGCAGGCCGAAGCGGGATTCCGCCGGAACCAGGTCCTGGCCGCGCTGCGTACGGGCGGCTACATCACCCAGGCGCAGTACGCGAAGGCCGCCTCGTCCAAGGTCGTCCTACGCCCCGGAAGCCTCTACACGAAGATACGCGAGCCGTTCTTCTTCAGCTACGTGCGCAACGAGCTGATCGAGAAGTACGGTGCCAACCGCGTGCGCGCGGGCGGGCTCCGGGTGTACACGACGATCGACCCGCGCTTCCAGAAGCTCGGCGCACAGGCGATCCGCGACACGCTGTACGAGTCGACGGATCCGGCATCCGCGATCGTCTCGATCAACCCGGCGAACGGCGCGATCCGGGCGATGGTGTCGGTGACGCCGAGCGGGCAGAAATCCCAGTTCAACCTGGCTGCCCAGGGCAAGCGCCAGGCAGGGTCGTCATTCAAGACATTCGTTCTCACCGAGGCGATCCGCCGCGGCATGGATCCGGATACGACGACTTATCTCTCTGCGCCGTTCTTCTACCAGGCGAATCCCGACAGTGAGCCGTGGGAGCCGAAGACCTACGACGGCACCTACTACGGCCCATCGACCGTCACGGAGGCGACGCTGCGCTCGGACAACTCGGTCTACGCTCGTCTGACCCTTGACGTAGGCCCCGAGAACGTCGTCAAGATCGCGCACTCCATGGGCGTCCGCTCTGCCCTCGAGCCGGTGCCCTCGATCGGCCTCGGCTCCAACGTCGTGTCGGTTCTCGACATGGCCTCTGCCTACGCCACCCTGGCGGCGGGTGGGATCTACTCGCGGCCCATGGCGATTCGCAAGGTCGTTTTGCCGGGCGGCCGAGTCGACAGAGCGTCCGGCTGGGGGAAGTCCGATCGCAAGCGTGTGATTCCGGACGGCGTCGCCTACGAGGTGACGAAGATCCTCGAGCAGAACCTGCTCGACGGCACCGGGACGCGCGCGTACTTCGGTCGTCCGGCAGCAGGCAAGACCGGGACGACGGACAACCACACGGATGCCTGGTTCTGCGGGTACACGCCGACGCTCGCCACCGCGGTCTGGGTGGGGTATCCGAACGCGGCCGTGGAGATGACGAGCGTGCATGGAATCTCGGTCTCTGGCGGAAGCTTCCCGGCCGAGATCTGGAACCTCTTCGTCTCGAGGGCGCTCGGCCCCACGCCCGTCGCAGACTTCCCCCTCCCCAAGCAGCAGCCCGTCTACCGCTCGTGGAGCGGGCAGTACCAGAACGAAGGCGACTACACGGACACGTCCGCGACAGGCACCGGTACGGGCAAGAGCGACACGGCAGCGCAACCGACCACGGGAGAAGGAGATGCAGGAGGTGGAGCACCGGTTCCGCCCCCGACGACCGCGCCGGAGCCGCCACCCCCGACGACCGTGCCGGAGCCGCCGCCGCCCCCCGAGCCGCCCCCCGTGACGATCACCGGGCCCGAGTAGCACGATTCCAGAGGTGGCGGCCACTGCGGTGACGGCGCCCGAGCCCTGGCTTCTCCGCAGGGCGCCGATCGTCGCGCTCGGCGCAGGCGCCGGCACCCTCGCCTTCCTCTGTCTCGCGGTCGCGGCGGCGCATCCCGAGGATTCCCCGCTCTCCCCCGACCACGCCGGCGGGAACACGAGTTGGTCGTGGCTGTACCTCGGAGCGATGAGCGCCGCCCTCGCCCTCTACCTGCTGGGTACGCTCGCGCTCGCCCGCCGCGCTCCTGCTCTCGTGGCGGTCATCGCCCTCGCCGTCGTCATCCAGCTCGCGCCGCTGGCGGGCCCGGTCCTGCTCTCGACGGACGTCTACACCTACTGGGACTACGCCCGGATCCGCGCTGTGCACGACGCCAATCCGTACGTTGTCCCGCCGAGCGCGTTTCCCGGGGACCCGGCGTACCCGGTGATGGGAGCCGATTGGCGCGACACCACCACTGTCTACGGCCCGGGGTTCACGCTGGCCTCGGAAGGGCTCGCTCGCGTCAGTGGCGACTCACCCTCGACGACTGCGTGGATCTACCGAGGCATCGCCGCCGCGGCGATGCTGGCGATCGTCGGGCTGGCTGCGTTCCTCGGGCGCAGGCGGGCGCTCGCGGCGGCCTTCGTCGGCTGGAATCCGCTCCTCGCGATCCACTTTGCGGGAGGAGGCCATAACGATGCGTTGATGATGGCGTTTGTGCTGGGCGCGCTGGCATTGGCGACCGTCGGGCGGTTCCAATCGGCGGGAGTGGCGTGGGTTGGCTCGATCGCGATCAAGTGGACGCCGCTCGTCTTCCTCGTGCTCCGAGGCGTCGAGGCCAGGGCAACCGGGCGTCGTGTCGGTCATCTCGGGTTTGCCATCGCAGCGGCCGCTCTAGCCGGCCTCGCGTTCTGGCGTTACGGCGTCCACTGGCTGGGCGCGATCACGCCGCTCGCGCGGAATTTCGAGAAGCAGGCCGTCTACAGCATCCCGCACCGCGTGTCATCCGTAACGGGCATCTCCGAGCACGCTGCTACCGTGCTCTTCGCCGCGCTGTTCGCCGTCGCCTACGCGTGGCTCCTTTGGACAGCCTGGCGGAAGGGCCGTGCCCGTCTCGCGCTGTCGGCGTGCTTCGTTCTCCTGGCGAGTCCGTGGCTCGTTCCGTGGTACGCGGTCTGGCCCGTGTCGCTGGCAGCCGTCGAGGAGGACTGGCTCGCAAAGGCGCTTGCGCTCGCACTGTCGGCATATCTGCTGCGCGATGCGGTGCCGCTGTAGATTCTCAGGCGATGAGTGACGCCGTCTCGCTCGAGGCCGCCCAGGAGCTGATCGTCGGCCGCGTGCACGCCCTCGCTGCGGAGCGCGTGCCGATCGAGCGCGCCTTCGGCCGCGTGCTCGCCGAGCCCGCCCGCTCTGCGTGCGACTTGCCGCCGTTTCGCAGCTCGGCAATGGACGGCTATGCGGTGCGATCGGCCGAGACCGCAACGGGATCGGCCAGCCTGGTGCTCGTCGCGGAGATCGCTGCGGGGAGCCCGGCCGACCGCCCGTTGGGGGCCGGCGAGGCAATGGCGATCTCGACCGGCGGTGTCGTGCCGGAGGGCGCCGACGCGGTGGTGCAGCTCGAGCTCGTGCAGGAGCGTGACGGGCTCGTCGAGCTGACGCAGGCTGTGCCGGCCGGGGCCAACGTGCGGGATCGTGGCGGCGACGTCACGACAGGCTCGGTCGTGATCGATCCCGGCGTCCGGTTGGGCGCTGCCCAGGTCGGAGCGCTGGCCGCCGCAGGCGTCACCGAAGTCCAGTGCGCGAAGCGGCCGCGAGTGGGGATCCTGGTCACGGGCTCCGAGCTCAGATCCCCGGGAGAGGCGCTCGGGCCGGGACAGATCTACGAGTCGAACGGCCTGATGCTCGCCGCGCAGCTCGCGTCGGCCGGTGCCGTCCCCGCGCAGCTCGGGGGGGTGGCCGACAGCGAGGATGCGCATCGCACAGCGATGGAGCGAGCGCTCCTCGGCTTCGACATGTTGATCACGACCGGAGGCGCCTCGGTGGGGCCGCACGATCTCGTGCGGCAGGTGCAGGCGGACCTCAGGGTGGAGGAGGTCTTCTGGCGCGTCGCGATGAAGCCAGGTCGGCCGGTCGGGTTCGGGATGCGGCGCGACCACCCGGTCTTCAACCTGCCTGGAAACCCCGTCTCCGCGCTCGTCTGCTTCGAGGTGCTCGTCCGGCCTGCTGTCGACGCGCTGCTCGGGATTCCCGACCCGATGCCCGCGTTCCAGATCGGCACTCTCGCGGCGTCCCTCCGGCGAAACGGCGAGAGGGAGGAGTTCGTCCGGGCCAGACGCGAGCGCGAGGGCTCGACCGTCAACCTGCGGCCGGTCGTCGGTCAGGAGTCACACATGATCGTGTCCGCTGCCCAAGCCGACGCGCTCGTCCGCGTCCCGCGCGGTGACGGCGAGCTCGCCGTCGGGACTGCCGTCCACTTCCTCGCGCTCGGGTAGCGAACCTCTCCGTCGTGACCGCACGCTGAGCGCGATCGATCGCACGGTCTGCCTCAGCGGGCCGCGACCCCCGTACTCCGGGAGCGGCGAGTACGGGGCGTATCGATCGAAGACGAGAGCGCCCGCCAGCTGGGCCGCGGCCGCCCACACGAGGAGCAGGACGAACGAGACCGGCGAGGCATAGCCGACGCTGTACAGCGTCGCGACGTACCACGGGGCGTCGAACCCGAGGGCATATCGGACTGCGAAGGATGCGAGGAGGGCGACTGGTCCGAGGAACCCGATCGAGTACAGCGCGAACCTGGCCCCGAGCGGCCGGTCGAGGAAGTGCGGGATCCAGAGCCAGGCGTGCATCGACGGAAGGACGAAGAGGAGGGCGTAGGGGTTCGTGACAGCGACGGCGGCCGCCACGACCAAGAGGAGCAGCATCATCACGGCGTGGCCTGCGAGCTCATCCTCCCGGAGCACCCGTCCACGGCGGACGAGCCGGATCCGGGCGAGGAACCAGCCGATCGCCGACAGGGCGAGAAGCCCGAGGATGGCGCCGAAGGGCCAGTTCTGCGCGAGCTCGGAGTCGAGCGGGAGGGGCCGCTTCCCGCCGTGCGGGAATAGGCCGACCGCCGTGAAGAGGACGGCGAGGCCTCCTGCCCAGAACCAGGCGAGCAAGCGACTCCTCGCTCCGCGCAGCGCTGGTCCGAACCTCACGCCTCGCCGGAGGAGCCGGGCTGCGAAGTCGATCGTCGTCACGGCAACGGGGAGGAGAGCGACGAGCAGCACGAACTGGATGGCGAACCCCCTGATCAGTCGACCGCCGATCGCAAGGTAGGAATCGGTTCCGCGCGCGACCTCGGCAGCGCCGTCGAGTGAGGTGACGAGGGCCTGTGCCGAGCGTCCGAGAGCACCGAGCTTCTCGGGGTCGATGGCGTCGCTCGTATCGGCCTCCGTTTCGGGAGGCCGGTCTCCGGCCGACGTGAGTGTCAGCGCCGAGACCTCGTCCGCCAGGAAGGGCGCGTGATCGTAGAGGTTGAACGGAAAGCCCAGATCGAGGAGCTGATTCAGCGGGGCGGGCTTCGCCGGGCGTACCCCGAACTGGGATGCGACACTCGCCTCAGCGGTTGCGAGCAGGATGGCCGCGGGCGATCTCGGTGCGTCGCCTCCGAGCTCGATTCGTGGCGCGCCAAGACCCGCGAGCGCGTCGAGGTTGACGACGGCGAGGACATGCTTCGTGAACTCGGGATCGGCTGCGAGGTAGGCCGCACCGGCGTTCCCGTACGCTCCCGCGTCGGTCGATACGAAGACGATCGTATGTGCGAGCGAGACCGTTGCGAGATTGCGGGCGAGCTCGATGAGCGCGGCCGTTCCCGAGGCGTTGTCGTTCGCTCCGGGCGCCACGCCGAGGTTGTCCCGGTGGGCGACGACGACGATCTGGTCGGTCGATCTCACCGGGCCATCCGTGCGTGGAGGCCGCGCGATCACGTTCGTGAGCTGGACACGGCCGAGCCCGGGGACCTCGGCGTCGAAGGTCTGCTTCTCGATCTCGAGGTTGTAGGCGGCGAGCCGCTCGGAGACCCAGTCGGTGGCTTTCTGCGCCCCGGCCGTACCGGGTCTGCGGATGGGGTTCTCGCCCGCGAAGTCGACGGTCAGCTGTCTGGCGGAAGCCGTGTCGAAGGAGGGCGGCAGCGTCGCCGCCGGAAGCGGCTCGGGCCGGCTGACGGTGAACGCCGTCACGAGGAGCGGGAGAGCAACGAGGGCCCAGGCCGCCCGATAGAGGCGACCGCTGATCGGCCGCTGAATCGTCCCGCGCCGGCGTCGCCGTCGGCCGTCGGCACGCGCACGTGGGAGTGAGGCGGCCATCGAAGCGGGGCTATAGTAGTTGCGATGGCATCGTCGCCGCGCGGAGTTCCTGCGAGCTAACGTTAGGATCATGGCAGGCGCAGCAACGATCCTCCTCGTCGATGACGAGGAGTCAGTCCAGAAGCTCCTCACGTATCCGCTCGAGCGCGAGGGATTCAGGGTCATCCAGGCTCGAAACGGCGAGGAGGCACTTGAGCGCTTCGAGGCCGATCAGGTCGATCTGATCGTGCTCGACCTCATGCTTCCCCGGGTGGACGGGCTCGAGGTGTGCCGCCGAGTGCGCTCCACGAGCACCGTCCCGATCATCATGCTGACCGCCCGGGACGACGAGGTCGACAAGGTTCTCGGCCTCGAGCTCGGCGCCGACGACTACATCACCAAGCCATTCTCGATCCGGGAGTTCCGCAGCCGGGTGCGAGCCCTGCTGCGGCGGGCCTCGCTCGCGCCCCCGGATCCCCGTGCCGAGACCATCCAGAGCGACGGCCTGATCATCGACCTCGCACGCCGAACCGTCGAGGCCCACGGCGCCTCCGCGCAGCTGACGTACGTCGAGTTCGAGCTCCTTCGCACTCTGGCAGGCCAGCCCGGACGGGTGTACTCGCGCGCCTCGCTCCTCGAGGCGCTGTGGGGCAGCTCCGACTTTCGTGACCCACGCACGATCGACGTTCACATCCGTCACCTGCGGGAGAAGATCGAGCGAGACCCACGCGAACCGGAGTTCATCTTCACGGTGCGCGGCGTGGGATACCGCTTCCGAGACCGATAGAGCGGACCGTGAACAATCAGCACGTGCCGCTCCTGAAGAGCCTGAGCGTCAGGCTCGGGCTCGTGCTGTTCGTGGTCGTGGCGGGCGCCGTGGCGATCGTCTACGTCGCCGTCGTGCCCCCGCTCGAGTCCCGGCTCATCAACGCGACGTTCTCGGACCTCGAGCAGGTGTCGGCACTTCCCGCCCAGGTCATCGGTCGTGCGAACGTCGAGGGGCGACGATCGCAGTATCAGGGGCTTGCCGACACCTTCAGCGTCCAATTGAACGCCCGCGTCGTTGTCTACGAGGCGCTCGCTCCCCCGGCGCTGGCGGTCATCGCCGACTCTCGGCCCGGCCCCGCCGACGGGGTCGGATCAGACCGGATCGCCGTTGCGTCCTCGGAGTCGGGCCAGGTCGAGCACGGTCGCGTGAACCGCGGCGGGCAGGAGTTTGCCGAGGTCGCCCGGCCCGCTGTCTCGGGCGGTCAGCAGGTCGAGCCCGTGACGACACTGCTCGTCTCTCAGCCCCTCGCCGAGCGTCTCTCGGCGGTCAGCGTCGTCCGGCGAGACATTCTCATCTTCGGCGGCGTGGCGCTGGCCGTCTCGTGGCTCGTCGGTGCGCTGGCCGCACTGAAGCTGACGCGGCGGATCCAGCGGCTCGAGGTCGCTGCGGATCGCATCGCCGGTGGGGACTTCGACGCCAAGATCGAGGACACGGGCCAGGACGAGCTCGGGCAGCTGGCGCGCACCTTCGACCAGATGCGCGAGCGCCTGGCGAGCCTCGACCACGCGCGGCGGGAGTTCATCGCGAACGCATCGCACGAGCTGAGGACGCCGCTCTTCGCGCTCGGGGGGTTCCTCGAGCTGCTGGCAGACGAGGATCTCGAAGAGGGGACGAGACGCGACTTCCTGGAGACGGCCAGCGGGCAGGTCGACCGGTTGACGCGGCTGGCCACCGATCTCCTCGATCTGTCGCGCCTCGACGCCGGGCAGCTCGGCCTCGAGTCCGAGCCGGTCGACCTCGGCGCGGCAGCCCAGGAGCTTGTCGACGGATTCGGCGGCCTGGCGGAGGCGACCGGCCACGTCCTGCGGCTCAGCCCGAGAGACGGCGACGTAGCGGCTGTCGGTGACGAGCAACGCGTGTTGCAGATCGGCAGATCGCTGATCGAGAACGCTCTGCGGCATACGCCGACCGGAACGACCGTCGACGTGACAGTGGCGCAGGCGGGCGAGCGGGCGACACTCGCAGTGCACGACGACGGGCCGGGTGTGAGGCCCGAA
>JBBQXH010000031.1:0-12872 GCA_038209835.1 Gaiellales bacterium
AGGCGCCGACGAGCGGGAACGCCGCCTACGCCGCCGCGAAGGCAGCCGGCGACGCCTGGACGCTCGCCCTCGCCGACCGTATCCGCGGTACTGGCGCCACGGCGAACATCCTGGTCGTCGGCGCGATCCTCACGCCTGCGATGCGAGCTGAGAAGCCCGACGATGCGTTCCCTACGTTCACTCCTGCCGAGGAGATCGCCGACGCGATCGCGTATCTCTCCTCGGATGCCGCCGCGTCGATGAACGGGCAGCGCGTCGTCTTACGCGGCGCGGGCTAGAGATTCCAGCCGCCGGCCACGTCCACGACCTGTCCCGTGACGTATGCAGCAGCGGGTGAGATGAGGAAGAGCACGGTGTAAACAACCTCTTCGATGCGACCGACCCTTCCGGATGGGATCTCAGCGGTTGGCTGGGTCACGGAGGTTTCGATCACACCGGGTGCAACGACGTTCGCGGTGATTCCGCTCCTCGCCTCCGCCTTCGCGATCGACTTCGTCAGAACGATGACGCCCGTCTTCGCGATCGTGTAAGGGACGAGGCTCGGACGCGCGACGAGCGTCTGCGCACCGGCGTAGCCGATGTTCACGATGCGCCCGCCGCCCTGGGCGCGCATGATCGGAAGGGCCGCGCGGCAGGTCGCGAACGTCGCCGTCAGGTTCGTGGCGATCACATCGTTCCACTCGTCGAACGTCAGCTCGTCGATCGGCTTGAAGACGTAGTTCCCGATGTTGTTGACGAGCACGTCCAGCCGTCCCAGGTCCGCCCCTGCCTCGTCGACCAGTCCCGCCGCCGCAGAGGGGTCGGTCACGTCGGCCGAGAGCGAGACGGCACGAACGCCGAGTTCCTCGGCGACGGCGCGTGTTTCCTCCGCGGCGTCCGCCGAGCTTCGGTAGTGAACGGCCACGTCGTATCCCGCGCGCGCGAGGGCGAGCACGATTCCCCGCCCGATGCCTCGACTAGATCCCGTGACGAGTGCTGCGCCTTTGCTCATGCGGCGGCGCCCGAAGCAGCAAGCGCGGCCCGCCGGGCACGCTGCTCGCGCCGAAGCTGGAGGACGGGCAGGACAGCGCCACCTGCCAGTGCGAGCCAGAGGTAGATCTCGGGAGCACCGACCAGGAGGCAGACCGCGAGCACGAGGAACTGCGTCGCAAGCCCGAGGTTCGCGAGGACGGTGAGCATAGGCGGATCCGCGTAGGCCGCCTCCGCGTGCTTCCATGCCATCGGGTTGTCCACGTCTCGGAGCGACGCGTCGAGGCGCCGGTGGTCGAAGCGCGCGAGCAGCCTGTCCTGCGGCGCAAAGACGGCCTCATAGGCGCTGCGCGCAAGTCGTAGCGAGGCAGGATCGGAGGGGCCGACCGCGCTCGTTGGAAGGCCTCCCCGGAGGATCGACGAGAGAACGAAGTCGGCGCTCAACGCGACCGTGAGCGAGGCGAACGCAGCGGCGGCGAGCCAGGGCTTCCCGGTCACAGCGCCGAGGGCCGCGAAGATGGCGACGTTCGCGATGGCGTCCAGCTCTGTGTCGAGGTAACGGCCGAGCGGTGTGACGCGGCCGGATGCTCGCGCGAGTTGGCCGTCCGCCGCATCGAGAACGGTCTTCGCCAGGAGCAGCGCCGCGGCCGCCGTCGGTTGGCCGGCTGCGATGAGCCCGGCTGCCGCAAGACCCATGAGCGTGTGAACGACGACGACCGCCGGAGGAGGTACACGGAGAGGAAGCAGGACGAGCACGATCACATGCGCCAGCGGGCGAAACAGGTAGTCGCTTGCGAGCTCGGTTCGCGGCCGCGGCTTCGCCGTGTCTCGCAACGCCGGCCGCACGGCTGGCGACGCTCCCGGATAGGCCCTCACGGGCGTCGATCGTACCGATAGGCAATACTGCTGCCGTGTCGGTTCCCGAGGGATGGTCTGAGATCGACGACGCGCTCGAGCGCGAGTTCACTTTTCCCGGGTTCGTGGATGCGCTCGCGTTCGTGAACCGGGTGGGCGAGTTCGCCGAAGCGGACAACCACCACCCGGACATCGGAATCTCCTACAACCGTGTGACCCTGCGGTGGTGGACGCACACTGCGGGCGGCGTGACCGACCGCGACCGCGACCTCGCAGTCAAGTCCGAGGCGCTCGCCTAGCCTTCGTTTAGCGCGCACTGCGACATGGGGGAGGGAGGATTCGAACCTCCGAAGGCGGTGCCAACCGGTTTACAGCCGGTCCCCTTTGGCCACTCGGGAACTCCCCCGCGAGCGGCGCCTAGTCTAGCCTCGGGTCGCCGGCACCGCGGCGAAGAGCGCGCGCGACGGGAGCCCGAGTGCCGTCAGCGCCCCGCATGCGACGAGTCGTTCGAGGCCTGCGACGCAGCGGGGGCAGAACTGTGAGCCTGTCTCCGCCCGCAGCTCGCCGAGCGCTTCGCGTGCCGGGCGCCCAGGCCGGTAGACGCGGGTCGTCAGCATCGAGTCGAGCGCGTCGGCCACATGGACGATTCGCGCCACGAGGGGAATCTCGTCGCCTTCGAGTCCGTCCGGATAGCCCGTTCCGTCGAAGTGCTCGTGGTGGTGGCGGACGGCCGCCACGATCTCGGCGTCGATCCCTGCTGTCGCGATCATCCGCGCGCCCTCCTCGGAGTGGCGCCGCATGAGAGCCCATTCCGTCGTCGTCAGACCGGACGGTTTGAGGAGGATCTCGTCGGGGATCACCGCCTTACCGATGTCGTGGTAGAGGGCGGCACGCGCGAGCGTGCCAAGCTCTTCTCCGTCGAGTCTCAGCTCCTCACCGATGGCCAGCGAGAGCTGGAGGACGCGGCGCGAGTGCCCGGCTGTGTAGGCGTCCCGGGCGTCGACGAGTGCTAGGGCCTCCATGGCGGTCACGGCCCCGTTTTCGCCCTCTTGGCGGAAATGCCTGCCTCCCCCATTCGGGGGATACACGAAAGCTGGCCCTAGACTGGATCGATGCGACTGGAGGTCGAGATCGCGCTCGCCAGGGCAGCCGGCCGGCTGTCCCGTCTCACGGGCAAGGGCGGCGGCACGACGCTGCCCGGGAAACTGCTCTCTCGCGTCGATCCGGCTGCTGTCACCCGCCTGGCCGCAAAGCTCCCGCACGGGAGCGCGCTGGTCTCTGCAACGAACGGGAAGACGACGACGAGTGCGATGGCAGCCGAGATTCTCTCCCCCCGGATCCGGCTCGCGCACAACCGGTCTGGCGCGAACCTCATGTCCGGGGTGGCGTCCACGCTGATGGACTCGGCCGGGGCCGAGCTCGCCCTGCTCGAGGTCGACGAGGGCGCTCTCCCCGAGATCGCACGACAGGTCAGGCCGCGCGCTGTCTGCCTCGGGAACCTGTTTCGCGATCAGCTCGATCGGTATGGCGAGCTCGAGCTCATCGCGGAGCGCTGGCGCGCGTCGGTCGCCGGGCTCCCGAGCGAAACGGTGGTGATCGTGAACGCCGACGACCCACGCCTCGATGCCCTCGCCCGCGCGCGAGACAACGTCGTTCGCTTCGGTCTAAGCGACCGTCGGGTCGCCCGGGACGAGCTTCCGCACGCCGCCGACTCGACGTACTGCGTCGCCTGTGGCTCGCCCCTTGTATACGAGGCCTCCTACGTAGGGCACCTCGGGGAGTACCGGTGCCCGGAGTGCGGCGCCACCCGGTCTGGGCTCGACGTCACGGCACAGGGGATCGAGCTGGACGGCCTCGAACGCACACGGTTCGATCTCGTAACACCGCAGGGGCCATGCCGTGTCGCGCTCGAGCTTCCAGGCCTCTACAACGTCTACAATGCCCTCGCCGCCGCGTCACTCTCGATCGCGCTCGGTGCCTCGCTCGACGACGTCGTAACCGGGCTTGCTCGCTTTCGACCCTCGTTCGGGCGCTTCGAGCGGATCCCGGCGGGCGACCGGACGATCATCGTCCTGCTGATCAAGAACCAGACCGGCGCCAACGAGGCGATCCGGACGCTCCTGACGGGCGACGCCCCCGCGATCGCCGTCGTCCTGCTCAACGACGAGATCGCGGACGGTCGTGACGTCTCGTGGATCTGGGATGTCGACTTCGAGCCGCTCTTCCCTGGCCTCGACCGGCTGGTCGCGGGCGGCAGCCGAGCGGAGGAGCTGGCGCTGCGCTTCAAGTACGGCGGACTCGATGAATCGCGGATTGAGGTCGTCCGCGACATCGGCCGGGCACTCGACCGCGGTCTCGAGCTAACACCGCCCGGCGGCGAGCTCGTGGTCTTGCCGACCTATACGGCGATGCTCGGACTGCGAGACATCGTCGCCAGGCGCGGTCTCGTGCGGCAGTACTGGGAAGCCCCTGACTCCGCCACGCCGGCTCCAGGTCCCGTGGTACCCTCGTGACCCTCCCGTCCAGTGCCGAAGTCGTCGTCGTCGGCGGCGGCGTCATGGGAGCGAGCGCGCTCTACCATCTGGCCCGAGAGGGGTGCACCGACGCTGTTCTCCTCGAGCGCGAGACTCTCGGGGCGGGATCGACGAGCAAGGCCGCGGGCGGTATCCGGGCGCAGTTCTCCGACTCGCTGAACATCCGCGTGACGCTCGAGTGCATCAGAAGGTACGAGCGGTTCGCTGAGGAGCCCGGAGGCGAGATCGACTTCAAGCAGTGGGGTTACCTGTTTCTCCTCACCAGCGAGGAGGATGTCGCGTCGTTCCGTGGTTCCGTCGAGCTGCAGCATCAGCTCGGAGTTCCGTCCCGGCTCTTGACCCCCGAGGAGGCAGTGGAGATCGTGCCGGGCCTTGCGATGGACGGCGTGCTCGCGGCGACCTATTGCCCGATCGACGGGTACGCGACGCCAGAGGCTGCTGTGCAGGGCTACGCATCGCGCGCCTCGACCCTCGGCGCATCGATCGAGCAGGGATGCACGGCAAGTCGGATCCTCGTCGAGGGAGGCCGCATCTCGGGGGTCGAGACCGAGCAGGGGACGATCACAACCCGTCGCGTCGTCCTGACGGCCGGCGTGTGGTCGAAAGACCTCGCGAGCACGGCAGGCGTCGAGATTCCCGTCGAGCCCGAGAAGAGACACGTCTTCTTCACCGAGCCTGGCGACTCGCTGCCGCACGAGCTACCGCTGACCGTGGACTTCACGACCGGCTTCTACTTCCACCGTGAAGGGCGGGGCCTCCTCCTCGGCGGGCGAGCAGACACGATCGAAGAGCTCGCCCCGGACGCCGTCAGCCGGCTTCCGCTCCTCGAGGAGATTCCGATTCGAGGCGGCTGGTGGGGGTACTACGAGATGAGCCCCGATCACAACGCCATCGTCGGGCGAACCGTCGATCCGGATGGGTTCGTGTATGCGACGGGGTTCTCAGGCCACGGTTTCCAGCAGGGCCCCGTGGTGGGAGAGCACATCGCCCTGCTCGCATTGGATCGACCGACGCCGTTCGACCTCGCTCCGTTTGCGCTCGAACGGTTTGCGTCGGGGGAGACTCGGGCCGAGCTGAACGTGATTTGAGAAGCAGGCTCAGGTTTCGAGCGCACGCAGCCGGGCGGCCAGCGTCTGGAGCATCGCCCACGCGACGGAGGGGTTCTCCTCGACGAACGGCTTGAACTCCCAGGCTGACAGCGCGAGGCAGCGCAGATCGGTTGCCGCGACGATCGTCGCCGACCGCGGGCCCTCGTCGAGGAGCGCCATCTCGCCGAACGAGTCGCCGGGACCGATCGTGGCTCTTTCCTCGCCGCCGACCGAGACGGTCGCCGAGCCGTCGACCACGACGAAGAAGCCGACGCCGGCCTCCCCTTCACGAGTCACGGCGGCACCCTCCGGGAAGCTCCGATCCCTGAACTGCTTCGCCAGCCGCTCGAGATGGCGTGGCTCGACGTCGGCGAAGAGTGGGACTCGACTGAGAGCAACAGCAGGATCGATTGCCATGTGCGGGATCATAGAAGGCGCACGAGACTGCCTGCTACACTGCCCGCGGCGCGGCGGCGTAGCTCAGTTGGTTAGAGCAGCGGAATCATAATCCGCGTGTCGGAGGTTCGAGTCCTCCCGCCGCTACTCCCTCCCCGAGCAGCGAAAGAGAAGACCGATGGCGAAAACCGGAGTACGAGTTGCGATCACGCTCGCCTGCACCGACTGCAAGCGACGGAACTATCAGACTATGAAGTCCAAGCGCAACACGCCCGATCGCGTGGAGCTCTCGAAATACTGCCGGTGGTGCGGCGGTCATACCGCGCATCGCGAGACGCGCTGACCGGAGCTTGCTGACCGGTGGCACGCGAGACACGAAGCACCAAGCGCCAGAAGCGCGAGGGAGCCGCGCCAGCCGAGAAGAGCTCGACGAGCTCTGATCGCGCGCGCGAGCGCCGCAAACGCGTCAAGCCGGTCGCCGAGACAAAGGCTCAGACCGGGTCGAAGCGAGAGGCTCGTGGCTTCGGGCGATTCGTCCGGGAATGTATCGGCGAGCTGAAGAAGGTCGAGTGGCCCGGCCAGCGTCAGCTGTTCTCTGCGACCGTGGTCGTCATCATCGCGGTGGCGGTCGTCGGCTTCTATCTGTGGGTCGCGGACGAGGCGTTCAGCCGCCTCGTCAAAGACGTCCTGCTCAACCTCTGACCCGACCCGAGAACCGAGGCTAACTCAGCATGTTTCAGTGGTTCGTGATCAACACGTACTCAGGACACGAGAACAAGGTCAAGGCCAATCTCGAGCACCGCATCGTCTCGATGAATCAACAGCCCGCGTTCCGGCGCGTCGTCGTGCCGACTGAGCAGGTGGTCGAGACCAAGGATGGCCAGAAGGTCCAGACCGAGAAGCGCGTGCTCCCGGGCTACGTGCTCGTGAACATGAACCTCACCGACGAGTCGTGGACCGTCGTGAAGGGGACGCCCGGCGTCACTGGCTTCGTCGGCGCTGGCTCGAAGCCGGTCCCGCTCTCGAAGCCCGAGGTCGATCGAATCCTCCACACGGCAACGGCGGGCGCCGAGCGACCGAGGGCGGTCGCCCAGTTCGAGCTCGGCGAGTCCGTCAAGGTAACCTCAGGGCCGTTGTCCGACTTCGACGGGGAGATCGTCGACGTCAACTCCGACCAGCAGAAGCTCAAGGTGCTCGTGAACATCTTCGAGCGCCAGGTGCCGGTCGAGCTCGCGTTCGACCAGGTGAAGAAGATCGACTAGGAAGGCTCATGGCACGGAAAGTCCTCACACTCATCAAGCTCCAGATTCCCGGCGGTCAGGCGAACCCGGCCCCTCCCGTCGGTCCCGCGCTCGGTCAGCACGGGTTGAACATCATGGAGTTCTGCAAGGCGTTCAACGCGCAGACCGCCGACCAGAACGGGCGGATCACGCCGGTCGAGATCACGGTCTACGAGGATCGGTCGTTCACCTTCATCACGAAGACGCCGCCGGCTGCCGTTCTCATCAAGGAAGCACTCAATCTCGAGAAGGGCTCGGCCGAGCCCAACCGGACGAAGGTGGGCATGCTCTCGCAGCGGCAGCTCCGATCGATCGCCGAGGCGAAGCTCGTCGATCTGAACGCGAGGGACGTCGATCAGGCGATGCTCGTCATCGCAGGGACTGCCCGTTCGATGGGCGTGGAGGTGGAAGGCCTGTGAGCAGTCACGGCAAGCGCTACAACGACTCCCGGCGACGCATCGATCGCGAGCGCGTCTACACGCCGCTCGAGGCGATCCGGCTCCTGAAGGGTCTCGAGGATGCGAAGTTCGACGAGACAGTCGAGACGCACTTCAACCTCGGTCTCAACGTCCGGCATGCCGACCAGCAGCTCCGTGGAACACTGATGCTCCCCCACGGCACCGGGCGCGAGATGCGGGTCGCTGTGTTCGCCGAGGGTGAGAAGGCGAAGGAAGCCGAGGACGCGGGCGCCGACGTCGTCGGCTCTGCTGATCTCGCGACGCAGATCGAGGGCGGCTTCGACGATTTCGACATCGCCATCGCGACTCCGGACCTGATGGGCGTCGTCGGCAAGCTCGGACGGATCCTCGGGCCTCGAGGGAAGATGCCGAACCCGAAGACGGGCACGGTCACCTTCGACGTCGGGAAGGCCGTTCGGGAATCGAAAGCCGGAAAGCTCGAGTACCGGACGGATCGCGGGGCGAATGTGCATCTCGCGATCGGGAAGAAGAGCTTCGACGAGCGGGCCCTGCTCGAGAACTACGCAGCAGTCCTCGACGAGATCGTGCGCGCCAAGCCCTCCGTTGCGAAGGGCCGATACATCCACTCGATCACCGTGACGACGTCGATGGGCCCGGGCATCAAGGTCGATCCGACGAAGACGCGCGAGGTCGCTGCCGAGCTCGAGGAGGCTACGGCAGCGGTCTAACGATTACCCGGTCAAGAGCCCGTCGCCAGAGACAGCCGGCAGCCCGCGTAGGGCAGAAGTCCAGCCGAGGCGGCCGTTCCCGCAGGGGTGAGGAATCCTCGCCCGCCTTCGTGAGTGGCCCGCCGGCAGGCGGGCCATATTCGTGAAGGAGGTGAACATATGCTGAAGACCGACAAGGAGCGAGTGGTCGTCGAGCTCGCCGATCGGCTCCGAACCTCGGAGACTCTGATCGTCGCCGACTACCGGGGGCTGACGCACAAGGAGCTCGATGGTGTCCGAACGGAGCTCCTGAAATCGGGTGCACGTCTCTCGGTCGTCAAGAACACGCTGACGCGGCGAGCCGCGGAAGAGGCCGGTGTCGATGGCCTGCTCGATCTCCTGACAGGGCCGACCGCCATCGCCTTCGTTCACGACGGGGACATGGTCGCCGTCGCGAAGACGCTGGACGAAACCGCGCGCACCACCAAGCGGCTGAGCCTGAAAGGAGGCGTTCTCTCGGGTCGCCCGATCGACGCCGACGGCGTCAAAGAGCTCGCCTCCCTGCCGCCCGCCGACGTACTTCGAGGCCAGGTACTGGCCGCGATCATCGCACCGTTGACGGCTCTCGCCGCGCTCGTCAACGCACCGCTGCAGGGGCTCGTAGGGGTGATCGACGCCCGGATCGAGCAGCTCGGCGGCGAGACATCCGCCGACGAACCGGACGTGGTCGAGTCGGCTGCGGCCGACCAGGCGGAGGCTTCCGAGCCCGAGCCGGAGTCTTCCGCTGAAGCGGCCGAGACGGGCGAAGCAGAACCCGTCGTCGAGGCGGAGGCGGACGAACCCGCCGCAGACGACGGATCAACGAACGACGAAACGCAGACGGAGGAAAAGGAATGAGCGCAGTCGATACCGTGTTCGAGCAGCTCGGAGGCATGACCGTCCTCGAGCTCGTGGACCTCAAGAAGAAGATCGAAGAGGAGTGGGGCATCACGGCCGCCGCCCCGGCCGCGGTTGCCGCGGCCCCGGCCGCCGCCGCCGAGGCGGCTGCTGAAGAGAAGACGTCGTTCGACGTCGTGATCAACGCAGCAGGCGACAAGAAGATCCAGGTGATCAAGGTCGTTCGCGCGATCACCGGTCTCGGTCTCAAGGAGGCGAAGGACCTCGTCGACGGAGCACCCCAGGCTGTCAAGGAGGGCGTCGCCCAGGAAGAGGCGGACTCGATCAAGAGTCAGCTCGAGGAGGCCGGCGCGTCGGTCGAAGTGAAGTAGGCAAGGCGTGGGGGCGCCACGCAGTGGACGGCAAGCAAGGCGCGGAAGCGCCGCGCAGTGGACGGCGAAGCCGGCCACGAAGGTTCACGGCCGCGCCAGCGGCCGTACTGAGTCAGCCGGCAACGAAGGCTCGCGGGGGCCGCAAGGCCCCCGCACAGGGAGCTGGGGCCGAAGCCGCTGGAGACGCTCCGCTCTTGATACGCCGGCTTTGCCGGCTGAACTACGCGGCCTGGCGGGCTTCGCCCGTGGCGTGACCGGGCCTTCGGCCCGCTCGGCACGGCTGGCGCCTCCGGCGCCGTTGCGTGCCGGCGCGTCGCTTCGCTCCTTTTCAGTACCGACCGGCTGCCGCCGATCGGTGAGCCTTCGCGGCCTGTTCGGCCGCTGCGCGCCGCCTTTGGCGGCTTGCATTTCTCCACAGGTGCGCTAGAGTCCTGTGGACGAGATGCGGATCCGCAGGGTTTTCCTTGCGGATCTTCCGGTGTCTCTGCTACGCTGACGGGTCGCGCCGTCGTTTAGCGCTTACGCACGCCTGTCGGTCGTTTGACGCTGCCCAAGGGAGGTCGCTGCTAATTGGCCAGTAAGGTCGCCGCTCGCCCTGAGCGCACAACGTTTTCCCGTCTCGAGCACGTCATCGACGTGCCGAACCTCATCGATATCCAGAAGGCCTCTTTCGCCTGGTTCATGGAGGAAGGCCTCCGGGAGACGATCGACGACATCTCGCCGATCGAGGACTACACCGGTTCACTCGCGGTGGAGTTCGGTTCGTACGAGTTCGGGCCTTCCCAGTTCTCCATCACCGAGTGTCGCGAGAAGGACCTCACCTACGAGGCGCCGCTCTCGATGGTCGTCCGGTTCGTCAACAAGGACACCGGCGAGATCAGGGAACAGACGGTCTTCATGGGCAATTTCCCGATGATGACCGATCAGGGCACGTTCATCATCAACGGGACTGAACGAGTGATCGTCACCCAGCTCGTCCGGAGCCCGGGCGCCTATCTCATGGAGCCGAAGGATTCGACGAAGCAGGTCTTCACCGCCAACCTGATGCCCTCTCGAGGATCTTGGCTCGAGCTCGAGATCGACAAGAAGGGTGTCGTCTACGCCCGGATCGATCGCAAGCGCAAGCTGCCGATCACGACACTGCTCCGGGCCCTTCCGAAGGAGGATCCCTCCACCGGCTTCGAGCTCGACACGGCAACGAACGAGGGCATCATGGCCCTCTTCGAGAACTCGATCTACATCGCGCACACGCTCGAGAAGGACACCTCGACCCGTGAGGAAGAGGCGGTCATCGAGGTCTTCAAGAAGCAGCGCCCCGGCGAGCCGCCGACGCTCGACAACGCCCGCAACCTGCTGCGGGGTCTCTTCTTCGACCCCAAGCGCTACGACCTGACGAAGGTCGGCCGGTACAAGCTGAACCAGCGGCTCGAGGTCGAGGTCCCAGAGGACGTCCGCGTCCTGACGACGCTCGACATCGTGGCGCTCGTGCGGAAGCTCGTCGACCTGCCGCTCAACCTCGGCGTGACGGAGGACTCGAAGGACTACGCGGCAGACGCGATCAACCTCAACCGCGACCCGATCCGCAAGGAGCTCGACGAGTACGAGCACTTCGGGAACCGCCGCCTCCGCACCGTGGGCGAGCTGATCCAGGAAGCGTTCCGCGTCGGCCTCTACCGGATGGAGCGGGTCGTCCGCGAGCGCATGACGACGGAGGACGTCGACACGATCACGCCGCAGACGATCATCAACGTTCGCCCGGTACAGGCGGCGCTGAAGGAGTTTTTCGGGTCCTCTCAGCTGTCGCAGTTCATGGATCAGACGAACTCGCTCGCAGGCCTCACTCACCGGCGTCGCCTCTCGGCGCTCGGCGCAGGCGGCCTGACTCGCGAGCGCGCACCGATCGAGGTCCGCGACGTTCACCCGACCCACTACGGGCGCATGTGTCCGATCGAGACGCCGGAGGGCCCGAACATCGGCCTCATCGGTTCGCTCGCGTCGATGGCGACGGTCTCGGAGTTCGGGTTCGTCGAGACGCCCTATCGCGTCGTAAAGGGTGGCAAGGTCACGGATGAGATCATCTACCTGGACGCGAGTGCGGAGGAGAAGTTCACGATCGCTCAGGCCAACGAGCCGATCGACCCCAAGACTGGCAGGTTCGTGCACGAGCACGTGCTCTGCCGGGCTGGCGCCGGCGAGTATCTCTCGGTCGGGCCGAAGGACATCCAGTACATGGACGTCAACCCGGCCCAGATCGTGTCGGTCGCGACCGCTCTCATCCCATTCCTCGAGCACAACGACGCAAACCGCGCGCTTATGGGCGCGAACATGCAACGGCAGGCAGTGCCGCTCCTCATCACCGACCCGCCCCTCGTGGGAACCGGGCTCGAGTACCGCGCGGCTGTCGACACCGGCGACGTCGTGCTGGCCAAGCGCGCCGGCACCGTGGTCGACGTCGACGCCGAGCAGATCGTCGTCGAGGCGAAGGACGGGCGCGACGAGTACGACCTCGTGAAGTTCATGAGGTCGAACCAGGGAACGCTCATCCACCAGAAGGCGATCGTCAACCTCGGACAGAAGGTCGGCGAAAGCCAGGTTCTGGCTGACGGGAGCTCGACGTCGAAGGGTGAGCTCGCGCTCGGAAAGAACCTGCTCGTCGCATTCATGCCGTTCGAGGGCTTCAACTTCGAGGATGCGATCGTCGTGAGCGAGCGGCTCGTGAAGGACGACTTGCTCAGCTCGATCCACATCCACGAGTACGAGATCGACGCCCGCTCGACGAAGCTCGGCGACGAGGAGATCACTCGCGACATCCCGAATCGCTCGGAGGAGTCCTTGAAGGACCTCGACGATCGCGGCGTCGTCCGCATCGGTGCCGAGGTCGGCTCGGGCGATCTGCTCGTGGGGAAGGTCACGCCGAAGGGCGAGACCGAGCTCACGGCCGAGGAGAAGCTGATCCGGGCCATCTTCAAGGAGAAGGCCCGAGAGGTCCGCGACACATCGCTCAAGGTGCCCCACGGAGAGGGCGGCAAGGTGATCGCCGTCAAGACGTTCTCCCGGGGGAACGGCGACGATCTCCCACCCGGCGTGAACGAGCTCGTTCGCGTGTACGTCGCGAAGAAGCGCAAGGTGGCGGAGGGCGACAAGCTGGCCGGCCGTCACGGCAACAAGGGCGTGATCGCAAAGATCGTTCCGGACGAGGACATGCCGTTCCTCGAGGACGGCACGCCCGTCGACGTCGTCCTCAACCCGCTCGGTGTTCCGAGCCGCATGAACATCGGTCAGATCCTCGAGACGCACCTCGGGTGGGCCGCATTCCACGGTGTCTTCAACGACGGCACGCGGAACGGACCGACGCC
>JBBQXH010000032.1:0-12725 GCA_038209835.1 Gaiellales bacterium
GGCAGACGCAGTTCGCCCTGATGCCGCGACCGGCGACATCGAGCGCGAGCGCGCGTGTGAACTGAAGGAGGGCGCCCTTCGACATCGTGTACGACGCGTCGTTCGGCCAGGCGACGAAGGAGTTGATCGACGCGGTGTTCACGATCGATCCACCTGCGCCCATGTGCGGCAAGACCGCCCGGCACACCCAGAACGTTCCGGTGACGTTCACCCGGAAGATGAGCTCCCATTCCTCGTCGGTCGTCTCATCGACCGTCGGGCCGTGCACGAGCTCGATACCGGCGTTGTTCGAGACGATGTCGACGCGGCCGAACCGTTCGCCGACCTGGGCCACGACCTCGTCCACCGCCGCCCTCTCTGCGAGATCGAGTCGCAGACCGAGGGGTCGGCGCCCGCATGCGGCCTCGACCTCAGAACAGGTCTCCTCGACGTGATCGGGATTGCGAGAGGTGACGACGACGTTTGCGCCCTCCTCTGCCAGCCGCACGCAGGTGGCTCGCCCGATTCCCGTCCCGGCGCCAGTGACGAGTGCGACTCGACCCTCGACACGTCCGGTCATGGCCGCACCGGGGTTCGGGGAGCGCGGGCCTGTGGTAGGGCTTCCCAGTCCGAAGACCGGTAGCCGGCGGTCAGCCCGCCGTCGGCGACGACGACCGAACCGGTCATGTAGGACGCATCGGCCGAGAGGAGGAACGCGACGACAGAGGCGATCTCGGCAGGTTCGGCTGGTCGGTCGAGAGGGATTCGGGATCGGTGCTTCGACCATTCGCCCGGATCGGCGACGATCTCCTCCGTCGCGGGAGTGAGCACCCAACCCGGCGCAACGGCGTTGACCCGGACACCGTGCGGAGCGAGATCGACGGCCATCGAGCGCACCAGCTCGGCGACTCCGCCCTTCGAGATGTTGTACGTGACCTGCTGCTCCTCTCCGGCGAACGACGCGGTCGAGGCCGTGCAGGCGATCGCACCGCCGCCTCGCTCGGCCATCGCGCGGGCGGCTGCGAGCCCCATCAGGAACATCCCGCGAACGTTGACGTGCAGCGTGTGATCGAGATGCTCGACGGGTGTGTCGAAGAGGCACTCGAAGTAGGCGATCCCAGCGTTGTTCGCGAGGAGGTCGAGACGCCCGAAACGCTCGAGCGTCGTCGAGACGGCGCGCTCGGCGGTATCCGGCTCGCCCACGTCGGCGGCGATTCCGACGACGGCAGCGCCGGAGGTTTCGAGCTCGTTCACGACCTCCGCGAGCTGCTCGTCGTCCTGCGGCGCCGCTACGAGGACGAGAGACGCACCTTCCGAGGTCAGCCGGTGGGCGATCGCCCGCCCGATACCACTCGATCCGCCGGTGACGATGCCGGCACGTCCCTCGAATCTCATGCGCCTCCTTGTCTCGCCGCTCGACGAGCGGAGATCCTACAACGATGCAGACACCGTGTCCGCGATGTGGTCATCTCGAGAACGGCTCGGACGGGTGCTTGACAGCGGGAAAGCGAGTGGTACCGTCGGGCAGAGCGTACGAATAGCGACCTCTGCGGCCCCCCAGTCCACCACCACGAGCGAGGTGAGTAGCAATGACGGGTGAGCCTCAGAACGTCGATCTGGTATTCGAGGGCGGAGGGGTCAAGGGCATCGGCCTCGTCGGCGCCGTGGCCGTGCTCGAGGAGCACGGGTATGTCCCCAAGAGCCTTGCGGGGACCTCCGCTGGTGCCATCGTCGCGACGCTCCTCGGCGCCGGTTACACCGCGCAGGAGTTGCACGACGTCATCATCAACCTCGATTTCCACCAGTTCGAGGATCGTGGCCTCGAGGATCGCGTTCCATTCGTCGGGCCACCGATGTCGATCCTGAAGGATCAGGGAATCTTCGAAGGGGACGCGTTTCTCGCCTGGATGCGGGAGCGGCTCGAGGCGAAGAATGTCCGGACTTTCGCCGACCTCGTCGACCCTGAGACGGCGGATGACCCGCAGTATCGCTACCGCGTTCGCGTGATCGCCTCCGACCTGACCGGGCGCGAGCTCCTCGCGCTCCCCCAGGACGCGGCCCGGCTCGGACTCGTCCCTGACGAGCTGGACGTCGCGGAGGCCGTGCGGATGAGCATGAGCATCCCGTTCTTCTTCGAGCCGGTCCGTGTCCGCAACCCCAACACCGGACGCGAGCACCTGATCGCCGACGGCGGCGTGCTCTCGAACTTCCCCGTCTGGATCTTCGACTCCGGCGGCGAGCCCGAATGGCCGACCTTCGGCCTGCTGCTCGTCGAGCCCGATCCGCGGTCGCCGATCGGCGCCCGCCTGCCCGCCCCCGAGTCGAGGAAGCAGGGAGTCGGGGGTGCCCTCGACTACGCCAAGTGCTTGATCCACACGATGCTCGAGGCTCACGACCGCCTCTATGTCGAGAAGTCTCAGTACGCGCGGACGATCCCGATCAAGACACTCGGGGTCGGGACGACCGAGTTCGATCTCTCGCGCGAGCGGGCCGACGCTCTCTACGAGTCCGGGCGCAAGGGTGCTGAGGAGTTTCTCGCCACCTGGGACTTCGACGCGTACATCGCCGAGTTCCGCAAGGGCAAGGAGCATTCACGGCGCCGCGACATCGCCGCGGAGATGGAGCTGGCGGCGGCACCCTGATCGCTCAGAGGCTTGATGTGGAATGGGCGTGCGTCTGGGGAGCCGTCTGCACCAAGGAGCGTGGTTGAGGCGGCCGCGATCCGCCGTGTGCAGGCCCCCATCCAGGTGGGCGGTCATTCCACCTCGAGCCTCTACCTGCAGGCCGGCTTGCCGAACGCGGGCCGGATGTCACACGGGACTCCGGTGCCCTTCGGCGGCCTGTTGGCGCTGTCGTCGGTACCCGCGTACTTGACGAGCCACCGCTCGTCGTAGAACTGCACCCACGCGGCCCACACCTTGCCCTCGCCAGGACGGCCGTACGCTCCGGTGACGAGGACCCAGTCGGGCTTGCGCTGGCTGCGCCGGCTCTTTACGCGGGCGACGCCGCTCAGCCCGAAACGACCGGTCACATAGCTCGTCGCCGTCAGGATCGCCTTCGGCGGCGCGTTCTTCGTCAGGGCCGTCGCGCTCATCGCGAGAGCGTAGCGGCTCGTCCTCGGGCACGATAAGGGCCGTGCCGGCTGCAGCCATCGTCGACCAGCTCGCCGTTCGCCTCTCGGCGACGCTCGGCAGCGGCGGCGTCTCCCGGGGCGATGACGTGCTTCGGGCGCATGGCTCGGACGAGTCGTGGCATCCGCCCGCGCCGCCCGACATCGTGGTCTTTCCGGCGAGTGTCGACGAGGTCGTCGCGGTGGTCTCGGCATGCCGGGAGACCGGCACGCCGATCGTGCCGTTTGGCGCGGGGACGTCCCTCGAAGGCCACATCGCCGCACTGCAGGGTGGCGTCTGCGTCGACCTGACACGCATGAATCGCATCCTCCGCGTCGACGTCGGCGACATGGACGTCACGGTCGAGGCCGGAGTTACTCGAAAGCAGCTCGAGGCGCGACTCCTCCCTGAGGGCGTGTTTTTCCCGGTCGATCCCGGCGCGGACGCGACGATCGGCGGGATGGTCGGAACGCGTGCGTCCGGTACCACTGCGGTGCGCTACGGGACGATGCGCGAGAACGTCGTCGCCCTCACAGTCGTCACCGCGCAGGGCCGGATCCTCCGCACAGGCTCTCGCGCGCGTAAGTCCTCGGCGGGGTACGACCTCACCCGCCTCTTCGTCGGGTCGGAGGGGACGCTCGGGATCGTCGTCGAGGCGACGCTGCGGATCTTCCCAACGCCGGAGGCGATCTCAGCGGCGGTCTGCTCGTTCCCGTCGGTCGACGCCGCGGTCGCATGCGTCGTCGACACGATCCAGATCGGGATCCCGATGGCGCGGATCGAGCTGCTCGATGAGATCGAGATGGACGCCGTCAACCGGCGCTCCGGCCTCGCCTACCCGGTGGCGCCGACGCTCTTCCTCGAGTTACATGGGTCGGAGTCGGGTGTTGCCGAGCAGTCGGCGGCGGCCGCGGAGATCGCGGCGGAACACGGTGGAAGCGATTTCGCCTGGGCAACCACCCAGGAGGAGCGCACCCGTCTCTGGCACGCCCGACACGAGGGCTACGAGGCCGTTCTCGCCCTCCGGCCCGGCACGCGCGGGTACGTGACCGATGTCTGCGTCCCGATCTCACGCCTCGCGGAGTGCATGGCCGAAACCCGCCGCGACATCGAGGAGGCCGGCCTCTTCGGCCCGATCGTCGGACACGTCGGGGACGGGAACTTCCACGTGACGTTCCTCGTCGACCCGGACGCGGACGACGAGATCCGGCGGGTCGAGGAGGTGACGGAGCGCATGGTCAGGCGGGCGATCGAGTTCGGAGGCACGTGTACGGGCGAGCACGGTGTGGGATACGGGAAGACGCGGTACCTCGAGCTCGAGCACGGCGACGAGGCTGTCCAGGCCATGCGGTCGATCAAGGACGCACTCGACCCGGCCGGGCTGATGAACCCCGGGAAGGTGCTCCCGTGACGGGCGCTTCGTAACGAAACCCGCACGCGTTCTCCCAAGCAGAGTCAGATCTCGTGGACAAACACCGCTCTGCCTCGTCGCGACTCGGCGGTTAGAGGCATCTCTCGACCCAGGAGACGAGACCTTCGTCACAGTTCTGAAACGAACAGTGACAAGGGTGGATTCGAAGTGTGACGATTCTGCAACGTGTTCCGTGGGGTCTGGCCCCGGAGGTTGGCGCCGGCGGCATACTGGCTTGGTGAACCGACTCTCGCAGGAGACCAGCCCGTATCTCCTTCAGCACGCGGACAACCCGGTCGACTGGTACCCGTGGGGCGACGAGGCGTTCGCGCGGGCGAGGGAGGAAGACAGGCCGATCCTGCTCTCGATCGGCTACTCGGCCTGTCACTGGTGCCACGTCATGGCGCACGAGTCCTTCGAGGACGCCGACACGGCCGCGCTGATGAACGAGCGCTTCGTCAGCGTCAAGGTCGACCGCGAGGAGCGTCCCGACGTCGATGCGATCTACATGGACGCGGTCGTGACGCTGACCGGCCAGGGAGGATGGCCGATGACGGTGTTCCTCGCGCCGGACGGCTCGCCGTTCTGGGGAGGCACCTACTTTCCGCCGTCGCCGCGCATGGGGATGCCGGCCTTCCGGGACGTGCTGAACGCGATGGCGACCGTCTATGCAGACCGCCGCGGGGACGTCACCGCCCAGGGCGCTCAGCTCGTCGAGGCGATCCAGGGGGCGAGCGATGCCAGACCGTCGTCCGAGCCGCTGATGAGTGGGCTCCTGGGTCAGGCTGTCTTCGAGCTCGCCGGGCAATTCGATGGGCGGCACGGCGGGTTCGGTGGGGCGCCGAAGTTTCCGCCCGCCTCGACACTCGAGTTTCTCCTGCGCATGCACGCCCGCACGGGATCCGAGCAGGCGCTCGAGATGGCGACGAAAACCCTCGACGCGATGGCGGCCGGCGGAATCTACGACCAGCTCGGCGGTGGCTTCCACCGCTACTCGGTGGACGCCGTCTGGCTCGTCCCGCACTTCGAGAAGATGCTTTACGACAACGCGCTGCTCGCCTCGGCCTACCTGCACGGCTGGCTCGTCACGGGGACTCCGCGCTACCGCGAGGTCGTCGAGGAGACGCTCGACTACCTGCTTCGCGAGATGCGCCTCCTGGAGGGCGGGTTCGCCTCCGCGCAGGACGCCGACACGCTCGGCGAGGAGGGGCTCACCTACGTCTGGCGCTACGACGAGATCCTCGACCTGCTCGATCCGGTCGAGGCCGAGCTCGTGATCGAGCGCTACGGCGTGACGCCCCAGGGGAACTTCGAGGGCGCGAGCATCCTCTACAGCGCGCGGGAGATCGACGACTCGGCCGGGAGGCTCGAAGGCGCTCGAAGCAAGCTGATGGCAGCCCGTGTCAAGCGACCTCAGCCAGCGCAGGACGACAAGGCCATCGCCGCGTGGAACGGTCTCGCCCTCGGCGCATTTGCCGAGGCGGGGCTCCAGCTCGACCGGCCCGACTACGTCCGCGCCGCCCGCGCGCTCGCCGACTTCCTGCTCGGGACGATGAGTGACGAGGACGGCCGGCTCTACCGCACGTATCGCGCCGGGACGGCGAAGATCAACGGCTACCTCGAGGACTACGCGAACGTCGCGAACGGCCTGCTCGAGCTTTACGTTGCGACCGGCGAGTTGCGCGTCCTCGAAGAGGCGAACCGGCTCGCGCGCCTCGCGGTTGAGCTCTTCGGGGATCCGGCGAACGGCGGCTTCTACTTCACTCCGAATGACGGGGAACCTCTCGTCGCTCGCAAGAAGGAGCTCGACGACCATCCAACGCCGTCGGGGAACTCGATGCTCGCGTTCGTCTTGCTGCGCCTCGCTCGCATCTACGGTGAGGAAGAGTTCGAGCGGTTGGCGGTCGGCGTGTTTCGGCTCGCCCACGCCATGATCGATCGAGCGCCGGGGGCGGTGGGGCACATGATGTGCGCGCTCGACCTTCACTTCTCGGCTCCCAGCGAGATCGCGCTCCTGGGATCATGGGACGACCCGTCAACACGGGAGCTTCGCGACGCGGCACTCCGGCGCTTCGCTCCCAACACCGTCATCGCATTCGCCGAGGGCTCGGCGGACGAAGCTGTCGAGCGCGTTCCGCTGCTCGCGGGCAAGGATCTCGTCGGCGGACGACCTGCCGCCTACGTCTGCGAGAGCTTCGCGTGCCAGGCTCCAGTCACCGACGCAGACGCACTTACGGCGATCCTCGATGGATAAGCGTGAGCGTCAGGAGATTCTGGGCCAGTGGGGCGTGCGCGAGCCGACGGAACGTGAGCTCGCCATGGGGAAGAAGGTTGCAGCGGATCTGGCCGGCAGCCCAGCCGCGGGCCGCCGGCTTCCAGTGCGCCCGCGGCTCTTTCGCCCGGAGGTCGATTCGTACATCGCCTCGCTCGGCGGCCCGCTGCCGTACATGCAGCGCCTCCGCGAGATCGACCGCTTGATCGCCGAGACGGAGGCCAAGCTCGAGCGCCATTGGCGAGAGCTCGCGGCCGACTGCTCGCTCGACCCGGAGCTGTTCGCCCGCCGCTGGCGACGGATCGCAGAGCGCTACAACTTCTCGGAGGTCAACGATCTGATCGAGCGCCACAACCGCTGGTACCCGGTCGAGGCGCGCCTCCCGATGGACGTGCGACGGCGCGACTACGTGCTCGTAAACGGGAAGCCGTACTCGCGACCCCTACTCGACGTCGACTGGGCACTGGAGCGTTTCCCGCCCGAACTTCGCGCAGCACTCGACTGAGAGCGCGCGAGGCGTGCTATGCGCTCTGCCGCCTCACGGCGATGCCTGTGAGGATCTCCCGGACGATGCGATCGGCGACGAGCGAGGTGATGTCCGCGGAGGCGACCGCCGTCGGCAGGACCTCCACCACGTCAGCGCCGCAGAGGTCGAGCTCGGCAGCGAGCGTCCGGCAGGCCCAGAGGAGGTCGATCGGTGTCACCCCGCCCGGCTCGGGCGTCCCGGTGCCCGGAGCGAACGCCGGATCGAGGACGTCCACGTCGACCGTGAGGAAGACCGGCCCATCGCCGACGATCCCGATCGTCCGGCCGACGACCCCACGGATCCCGAGCTCGCGGATGTCGTGCATGAAGAGGCTCGTGATCCCCCGCTCGGCCTGCCACCCGAACTCCGTCTCTCCCGGCCAGTAGCCACGGAGCCCAATCTGGACGTAGCGGGCCGGGTCGATGTGGCCATGCTCGACGAGCCGGTACATCGGGGTGCCGTGCGAGATCTCGACGCCGAAGACTTCGGCGCCCGTGTCCGTGTGGGTGTCGAAATGGACGAGCGCGACGGGGCCGTGGACGGCCGCACAGGCCCGGACGTCGGGCTCGGCAATCGAGTGGTCACCGCCGAGAACGATCGGTATCGCCCCGGCGGCCAGCACCTCGGCGACGGTTGCCTCGATCGCCGCATGCGAGCCGATCGGGTCGGACGGGACGACCGGAGCGTCGCCGTAGTCGACCACGTTCAAGGCGGATGACCAATCGACCTTTGCTTCCAGGTGGGGCCCCGGCGGGCAGCTCGCGGCGCGAATCGCACGAGGCCCGAAGCGCGTCCCCGGCCGGTCCGAGGTGAGATCGTCCATGGGCGCACCGAGGATCGCCACATCGATGCCCGCTAGCTCTCCCGCGTCGTGCGTGTAGGGGATGCCGCTGTAGGTGAGGAGGCCCGCGTAGTCGGGCTTGTCAGGGAGGCCCGCGCGCCGCCAGCGTTCTAGCGGATCGATCATGGGTGGAGGATACTGTCGCCCTACGCAATCACGAAAGGAGCGGCATCATGGGCAAGTATCTGGTGAGTGTGTCCTACTCGGCGGAGGGCGCGCGCGGCGTCATGAAGGAAGGTGGCGTAGCCCGCCGCACCAATCTCGAAGGGCTCGTCTCCGGACTCGGTGGAACTGTCGAGGCCTTCTACTACGCGTTCGGCGAGGACGACGTCTACGTCATCGTCGACCTCCCGGACGACGTCGTTGCAGCGGCGCTGGCCATGGCCGTCGGCGCGTCCGGCGCAGGGTCGATCAAGACGACCGTGCTCCTCACCCCCGAGCAGCTCGACGAGGCCGCGAAGAAGTCCATCGGGTACCGGGCGCCGGGAGCCTAAGAACGGGTGGCAGCGAAGGTCTACCGGCACGAGCTCGACCCGGTCGGCTTCCTGCGACGCAGCGCGGCGGTCTTTCCGACGCGCACCGCAGTCGTCCACGGCGAGCGCCGGTTGACCTACCGCCAGCTCGATGAGCGCAGCAGGCGTCTCGCCTCGGCGCTCCTCGAGCGAGGCCTGGAGAAGGGCGATCGGGTTGCCTTCCTCGCCCCGAACATCCCGGCCCTCCTCGAGGCGCACTACGGGGTTCCCGGTGCGGGCGGCGTGCTCGTCGCCATCAACACCCGGCTCGCGGCTTCGGACGTCGAGTACATCCTCGAGCACTCGGGCGCGCGGTTCCTGTTCGTCGACCGCGAACTCGAGCACCTTGCGCACGTTGACGCTCTCGAGACCGTCGTGATCGCCGACACGGGGGGCGACGACGACCCGTACGAGCAGTTCCTCCTCACGGGCACGGCATCGTTCGATCTCGTACCCGCCGAGGACGAGGAGGACGTGATCTCGATCAACTACACGTCCGGGACGACAGGGCGTCAGAAGGGCGTCATGTACACGTTCCGCGGCGCATACCTGAATGCCCTCGGCGAGGTGATCGAGGCGAGCCTCGGCTACGGCTCCGTCTATCTCTGGACGCTCCCGATGTTCCACTGCAACGGGTGGTGCTTCACGTGGGCGGTCACTGCGGTGGCGGGCACGCACGTTTGCCTGCGCAGGGTCGACCCCGACCTCGTCTGGGATGCGCTTCAGGAGGAGGGCGTCACCCATTACAACGGCGCGCCGACCGTGCAGATCTCACTCGTCAACCACCCGAAGGCGCAGCGGCTCGACCGGGAGGTCACGGTGACGGTGGCCGGCGCACCTCCCTCGCCGACGCTCCTCGCGCAGATGAATGCGCTGAATCTGAGGCCCGTGCACGCCTACGGGTTGACGGAGACGTACGGCCCGCACACGGTGTGCGTCTGGCATCCGGAGTGGGGTGAGCTGGACGTCGAGAGCCAGGCGCGGATGCTCGCGCGCCAGGGTGTCCCGAACGTCACGGCCGAGTACCTCCGGGTCGCTGATGGAGAAATGAATGACGTCCCCGACGATGGCCAGGTTCTCGGCGAGGTGCTCATGCGCGGCAATAACGTCATGAAGGGCTACTTCGAGAACGAGGAGGCCACGGCGGACGCCTTCCGGGGCGGGTGGTTCCACTCCGGCGACCTCGCGGTCGAGCACCCTGACGGCTACATCGAGCTTCGCGACCGAGCGAAGGACATCATCATCTCCGGCGGCGAGAACATCTCGACGATCGAGGTCGAGCAGGCTGTCGCAGGCCATCCCGCCGTCTTCGAGTGTGCGGTAGTCGCGATCCCCGACGAGAAGTGGGGAGAGCGTCCGAAGGCCTTCGTCACGCTGAAGCCCGGCGCCGACGCGACGGAGGCCGAGATCATCGAGTTCTGCCGCGGGCGCATCGCGCACTTCAAGTGCCCGGCCGCCATCGAGTTCGGCGACCTCCCGAAGACGTCCACCGGGAAGATCCAGAAGTACGTGCTTCGTGAGCGCGAGTGGGCGGGACGGGAGAAGCGAATCGGATAGATGGGGCGCGTCTACCGCAGCGAGCTGACGCCGGGTGGCTTCCTTCGGCGAACTGCCGCAGTCTTTCCCGATCGCATCGCGGTCGTCCACGGCGACCGGCGATCCACCTACGCGGAGCTGTCTCGCAGGGTCGGGCAACTGGCCGGAGCGCTTCTTCGTGCCGGTCTCGCGCCGGGGGACAGGGTCGCCGTTCTCTGTCCGAACACTCCGGCGATGCTCGAGGCGACGTTCGCCGTTCCGGCCGCTGGCTTCGTGCTCGTGCCGATCAACATCCGCCTCAGCGCTGATGAGGTCGCGTACATCGTCGAGCACTCGGGCGCGCGACTTCTCATCGTCGACCACGAGCTTGCCGAACGCGTACCCGCCGGAATCGACACGATCTTGGTTGCGGACACCGGGCAGGGCGATGACCAGTACGAGCGCTTTCTCGTCACGGGGTCGGGTTTGAACGGCCTCGTCCAGGTCGCAGACGAGGAGGACGTTCTCTCGATCAACTACACGTCCGGCACGACGGGCAAGCCGAAGGGTGCGATGGTCACCCATCGCGGCGCCTACCTGAACGCGCTCGGCCAGGTGATCGAGGCTGGTCTCGGCTACGACTCCGTCTATCTCTGGACGCTCCCGATGTTCCACTGCAACGGCTGGTGCTACCCGTGGGCCGTGACGGCGATCGGCGGCACCCATGTCTGCCTGCGCAGGGCCGATCCATCGGTCGCGTGGGAGCTACTGGAGTCGGAAAGCGTCACGCACTTCTGCTGTGCGCCTACCGTCGCTATCTCGCTCGTCCACGATCCCGCCGCCCATCGTCTCGCGCGACCCGTCACCGTCGTCATGGGCGGTGCGCCACCCTCGCCGACGCTCATCGACCGGATGGCGGAGCTCGACTTCAACCTCATCCACGCGTACGGGCTCACGGAGACCTACGGGCCGAGCACCGTCTGCATCCCGCAGGAGGAGTGGCGCGATCTGCCCGGCGACGAGCGAGCCCGGCTCCTCGCTCGCCAGGGTGTCGGGCACCTGACAGCGGGTCCCGTTCGGGTGGAGGCGGAGGACGGGGCGATGGGAGAGGTGCTGATGCGGGGGAACACGGTCATGAAGGGGTACTACGACGATACGGAAGGGACAGCCGTCGCGTTCGCGGGGGGCTGGTTCCACTCCGGTGACCTGGCTGTAGAGCATGCTGACGGCTCGATCGAGCTCCGCGATCGCTCGAAGGACGTGATCATCTCGGGCGGTGAGAACATCTCGACGATCGAGGTCGAGCAGACGATCGCGGCTCACCCGGCCGTCATGGAGTGTGCAGTCGTCGCGATCCCAGACGAGAAGTGGGGAGAGCGGCCGAAGGCGTTCGTGACGCTGAAGCCGGGCCACAAGGCGACTGAGCACGGGATCGTCGAGTTCTGCCGGGGGCGAATCGCGCACTTCAAGTGCCCGGACGCGGTTGAGTTCGGCGAGTTGCCGAAGACGTCGACCGGGAAGATCCAGAAGTACGTCCTGCGCGAGCTCGAGTGGCAGGGCTCCGACCGTCGCGTCAACTGACGCGAGCCGGGCTCTGGCCGACGAGGCCGGTCCGTGCTAGCGTCGAGGGTCTGTGAGCGTCACTCCCGCAGACCTCGAGTCGGTCGACATCGCGAGCCAGGAGCTCTACCAGACCGGTGTGCCCCACGAGAGCTTCGCGCTCCTCCGCCGCGAGGATCCTGTGCACTGGCACCCGTGGGACTGGGCCGGCGGCGGCTTCTGGGCACTCACCAAGCACGCGGACGTCGTCAGCGTCTCGAAGGACGCGGAGACCTTCTCGTCCGCGGCCGGGCACATCTATCTGTGGGATCTCGAGCCGGATGCCCTCGAGGTTCGCCGCTCGCTGATCGAGACCGACGGGCCGGCGCACACACGCCTGCGCAGGATCGTGAGCTCGGCCTTCACGCCGAAGAAGGTCAAGGACTACGAGGCGTACACGCGCGAGATCGCGCAGAGACTCCTCGACGAGGTCGTCGCGAAGCGCGAGTTCGACTGGGTCGAGGGCATCGCCGCACCTCTGCCGATCAACGTCATCGTGTCGATCCTCGGGATTCCCGACGAGGACGCCGAGATGATGATCGACCTATCGAACCACCTTGCCGAAGGGACATCTGATATCCCGCTCGACCCGAACGCGTACGGGAATACGACCCCGCTCCGGCTGCTCCCCTTCAACAGCCCCGCGTCGTACGCGCTCTTCGAGTACGGGCGCAAGATCGGCGAGGAGCGCCGGAAGAACCCGACCGACGATCTCGTATCGCGCCTCGTGCACGCGGAGGTCGACGGCGACAGTCTCACAGACGCCGAGTACACGAACTTCTTCCAGCTGATGGTCTTTGCGGGAAACGAGACCACGCGGACGGCGATTTCGCAGTCGATGCTCGCCCTGATGGAGAACCCGGATCAGCTCGATCGGCTCTATGCCGATCCGTCGCTCATCCCGACCGCCACCGAAGAGCTGATTCGCTGGGCATCACCTGTCATGTATTTCAGGCGCAC
>JBBQXH010000033.1:0-12683 GCA_038209835.1 Gaiellales bacterium
CAGCCGACGGCGCCGACGTCGTTCGCCACGAAGGAAGGAGTGTCCTCGCTCCTGCGCGAGACGACCGACACGTTGTCCGGCAACCCCGCGAACGCATCCGTGAGGTTTGCCGCGCATCCGACGAGGTACACGCGGCCGGCCCGTCGCGCGGCGCGGCGCGCGGCCTTTCGCGACTTCGAGACAGCCTCGTGGGTCACGCAGCACGTGCTGATGACCGCGACGTCACCGCCCTCGGAGACGGCGGTGTGTCCGTCCGCGGCAAGCCGCTCGCGAACGGCCTGAACATCAGCGTGCGAGACCTTGCAGCCGAGGAAGTCGGCGGTGAACGTCGCCACGTGGCGATCGTATCCGACCCCGGGCCGCGGCTCTAAACCACGGGTGGAGACCCTTCGTGTCTGCGCGCGGCGGCGTAGAGCGCAGTCCCGCTCGCGACGAGCAGAGCGCCGACGGTAAGCCAGCGAGCGGCGTTCAGAGCTCCTTCGCCTGTCTGGTCGGCCCAGTTCAGGGCAGCCACCGCGACGCACACTGCGCCTACGCCGGTGATCGCGCCGAGAGACTCGGGCCAAGGGCGGGCGCGACGCACGACGAGGACGAGCAGGACAAGCGCTGCCGGAGCCACGAAGAGACCGATCGATAGTACGGTGAGAAAGGTGAAGAAAAGCGCGCCGCCGACGAGCGCCCATCCGGCGAACCACCGCCAGCCCATGCTCCGATCCTAGCTCGCTAGCGCCTGTAAAGCTCTGCGACCCAACCGTCGAGCTCGCGCCGATCGCTGCGGATCCAGCCCGGAAGCTCGAGCCCGTCGGCGGCCAGGTAACCCGAGCAGACGAGGAGCGGCGAGCCGACCCGCGGAGCGACCTCCTCGACGAGTTGGCGCTCGAGATTCGCAAGCGTGAGCCCGGCCGCCGGCAGGGGAACGGCGACTGCGTCGGCGAGGCGAATGTCGACGTCCACGCCGTTGACCCTCGCATTCTCACGAGCCGCTGCGACCGCCGCCGGCTCGAGATCGATGGCGACTACGCGGTCGAAGCCGAGCTTGGCCGCGGCCACAGCGAGCACGCCGGATCCGCACCCGATGTCGACGACGCTCGTCGGGCTCTGCTCGAGCAGAAGCTCGAGACAGAGGCGAGTCGTCGGATGGGCGCCTGTCCCGAACGCCTGGCCGGGATCCACAACTACCGGGATGGAGTCTGCGTCAGGGAGTTCCCACGGAGGGCCGACCCAGAGTCGCCCGATGCGCGCTGGGCGGTGGAACGACCGCCATGCATCCTCCCAGCCCGCGCGACCCTCGACGGACTCGACATCCTCGAACCGCGCGCGAATCTGTGCCTCCTGCGCAGCCTCGACGTAGGCGACGAGCTCGAGCTCCGGGCCGGCTTCGATCTCCTCGAATCCCTCCGGGCAGAGATCGATCAAGGTGGCTCTCTCCATCTCGGCGCGCTCGCCCGACACCCGAACCGAGACGCGCCGTAGGGCGCTCAGCGGAAGACGGCCTTCAGGCGGTCGAAGAACCCCTCGTCCCCCTCGTACGCCGACGCATCGGCCCCTTCCGCAAATTCCTCGAGGAGCCGCCGCTGCTCCTCCGTCAGGCGACGAGGCACGACCACGTTCACGAGAACCCTCAGATCGCCGCGCCCGAAACCCCTGAGGGGAGGCATGCCCTTTTCCCTCAACACGCGAATCTCGCCCGGCTGGGTGCCCGGCTTGAACTCGAGCACCGTCTCGCCGTCGAGCGTGGCCATCGAGCGTGTCGCTCCAAGCGCCGCCTCGGTCATCGTGAGGTCGACCGTCGCTACGAGGTCGTCCCCGTCGCGAATGAAACGAGAGTCCTGCCGGACGCGGACGACGACGTAGGCGTCGCCCGACGGGCCGCCGGGAGTGCCTGCGTGCCCCTCACCGCTCAGCCGGATCTGCTGCCCGTCGTGGATCCCAGCCGGAATCTTGACGTGCAGGGAATGCCGGTCGACGACACGTCCGTCGCCGCCACACGCGGCGCACGGATCGGTGACGATCTTCCCGCCGCCGCCACAGCGCGAGCAGACCTGAGCGCGCACGAACTGACCGAAGACGGTGTTCGACACCTGCTGGACGCGCCCCGCGCCCCCACAATCCGTACATGTCGAGGGCGACGATCCCGGCTCCGCGCCACTTCCCTCGCAGACCGAGCAGACGACCGCAACGGCCAGCGGCACCTCACGCTCGACCCCGCGAGCCGCGTCCGCGAGCTCGATCTCGACGTCAACCGCAACGTCGGCACCGCGGCGTCGACGGCCCTGACCACCGAAGAGATCGTCGCCGAAGAACGTCGAGAAGAGGTCCGAGAGGTTCCCGAAGTCGAAATCCGTGGGCCGGAACCCGCCAGAGCGCAGGCCGGCGTGTCCGTATCGGTCGTAGAGCTCACGGGCCTCCGGCTTCGACAGCACCTCGTACGCTTCGGCCACCTCACGGAACCGTTCCTCGGCGGCGGGGTCGTCGGAGACGTCGGGGTGGAGATCGCGGGCGAGCGCCCGGAACGCCTTCTTGATCGTCCGGTCGTCAGCGTCCCGCGGAACACCGAGGAGCTCGTAGTAGTCACGCTTCGTCGACGCCATCGTCTAGCCACCCACCTCGAGCCGCCCACTCGCCAGAGGAGTCATTCCTCGTACAGCTCCTCGACGAAGCGGGAGAGCTGGCTCGCCGCCGACCGGACCGTGCCGATCGCCTTGTCGTAGTCCATGCGGGTCGGGCCGAGCAGGCTGACGAAACCGAGATTTCTGTGCGAGAGCCCATAGGGCGCCGCGACGAGCGAGACGCCTGCAAATGTCGGATCGTCGAACTCGGAGCCGACCCGTACGAAGGGACGCTTCGAGTCGAGCGTGGCCCGGACGAGATCGAGGATCGCGGCTCGACGCTCGAGCGCCACGAGCAGCGCACGAAACGCACCGATGTCGTCGCTCTCGAACTCATCCATCACGTCGGCCGTCCCACCCATGTAGACGCGCTGCTCTCCGCCCTCGACCAGCTCGGTGAAAGCAGGTCGGAGGGTCTCGAGGAAGCCGTACTCTCGCGGCGAGAGGCCCGCGTCCTCGAAGCGGTTTCGCAGCATGCGGGCGCCGAGCGTGAGACCGGAGATCTGCTCGTTCAGGTACTCCGCAGCCCATTCGACGAGGCGGGTGTCCACCGGCTCCTCGAAGACGAACAAGCGCTTCGAGACGCCGCCCGTCGACGTGATGACGACGACCACCACGACCTGCGGTTGGAGGAGGAGCACCTCCACGTGGCGGACGACGGTCGTCTCGAGCGGCGGCGCTGTCACGAGCGCAAGCAGGTGGGTCACCTGAGACAGGGCGTCGGTGGTCGCCTGGAGCGCAGCATCGATCTCGTTTCGCACGGCCGAGAAGTCGAGCTCGATCTCGCCGACGCGACTCCGATCCTGACGCTCGAGCAGCCGGTCGACGTAGAAGCGATACCCCCGGTCGGTGGGAACTCGCCCGGCCGACGTATGTGGATGGGTGAGCAACCCGAGCCCCTCGAGCTCGGCGAGCTCGTAGCGCACCGTCGAGGCCGAGACCTGCATCCCACGCCGACCTGTGAGCGCCTTCGAGCCGACGGGATGACCCGCTTCGACGTAGTCCTCGACGACGTACTCGAGGATGGCACGCTGCCGGTTGGTGAGATCTGGGCTCTCGTCGCTCATTACCCGATAGTAGAGACTTCGGTCGATACACGCGTATTTGCAGGCATTTCGCTCATCAGTTCCGTTGTGACGGCGCCGCCGAGAAACCGCCCGCGACGGGTCAACGTCAGGTGGCCCGCCGGATCCTCAACGATCAGGCGCAGGTGGGAGAGCCGCTCGAGCGCCTCGTCGTCGATCGCGCTTTCGAGCCCCCGGCGATCGAGCGGTTCGTCGAGCCGGAGGCCGAGCATCAGACGCTCGATCGCCAGCGTGGCGTCGTCGATGAGCTCGACGTCGCGGGCGGGGATCTCGCCAGCGCCGAGGGCCACCAGATAACGCTGAAGCCCGGGGGTGTTCCGCCAGCGCCGGCCGGCCACGGTGGAGACCGCCCCGACACCGATCCCGAGGTACTCCCTTCCTCGCCAGTACGCCAGGTTATGCCGGGCGCGGAGATCACGCTGGTCGATCCCGCTCGGGTGGCGGCAGAAGTTGGCCGTCTCGTACCACCTGTACCCGGCTGCGAGTGTGTCGACGACGAGCTCGAATGAGCCCTCCATCGCATCGGCCTGGCGCGCGAGCTCGTCGCCGTGGGCGCGGGTGAAGCGAGTGCCGGGTTTCGCCTCGAGCTCGTAGCACGACAGATGCTCTGCACCAAGCGCCACAGCCTCGCCCAGATCCCGCCGGATGTCGTCGGGACGTTGGCCCGGGATGCCGTAGATGAGATCGAGCGAGATGTTGTCAAATCCGGCATCACGCAGATGGTAGAACGCGCGTCGGACGTCCTCAGGTTGGGCGCGCCGCTCGAGCACGGCAAGCAGCTCCGGCTGGAAGCTCTGCGCTCCGAGCGAGATGCGATTCACGCCCGCTGCACGAAGAAGCCCCGCCAGCGCAGAGGTCACCGTCTCCGGGTTCGCCTCCACCGTCACTTCATCGGCGGGCGGAAGGCCGGCCAGAAGACGGGCGAGCTCGTCCGCCCTCGTCAGGGTCGGCGTGCCGCCGCCGAGGAAGACCGTCTCGAGCCGCGGCAAGAGCCGATACCGCTCGAGCTCGAGCTCCGCGAGGAGCGCATCGACGTAGGCCGCATGGTGCCGGTCTTGCCCGACGACGGTCACGAAGTCGCAATAGCCGCAGCGGTGGCGGCAGAACGGCAGATGGACGTAGAGGTGCCTGACGCCGTCGCTCACGGCTTACGCTCGCCGTCGAGATTCAGAACGGCGAGGAAGGCCTCCTGCGGCACTTCGACCGAGCCGAGCTGGCGCATGCGCTTCTTCCCCTCCTTCTGCTTCTCGATGAGCTTGCGCTTCCGGGAAATGTCGCCGCCGTAGCACTTCGCGAGCACGTCCTTGCGCTTCGCCTTGATGGTCTCGCGCGCGATCACCCGCGACCCGATCGTCGCCTGCACCGGAACGTCGAACATCTGCCGGGGAATCTCGGCGCGGAGCCGCTCGACCAGCGCCTTCCCCCTGGCGTAGGCCTTCTCGCGGTGGATGACCAGACTCAGCGCGTCGACCGGATCCCCGGCGAGCATGATGTCGAGCTTCACGAGCTCTCCCGGGCGGAAGCCGATGAGGTCGTAGTCGAAGCTCGCGTAGCCGCGAGTCCGGCTCTTCAGCTGGTCGTAGAAGTCGAAGACCACCTCGGCGAGCGGGATCTCGTAGACGATCAGCACCCGATCCTCGCTCAGGTACTCCATGTGGTGGAAGTCGCCGCGACGCTCCTGGTTCAACTCCATCACCGCCCCGACGTACTCCTTCGGGACGATCACCGAGGCCCGGATGTAGGGCTCCTCGACCTCGAGCAGGTCGCTCGGCATCTCCGATGGATTGTGGACTTCCTTCTCCTGACCGGCCTTCGTCGTGACCTGATAGGCGACGTTCGGCGCCGTCACGATCAGATCGAGGTCGAACTCGCGCTCGAGCCGCTCGCGGACGATGTCCATGTGCAGCAAGCCGAGGAACCCGCAGCGGAACCCGAAGCCGAGCGCCTGCGACGTCTCTGGCTCGTAGGTGAGGGAAGCGTCGTTCAGCTTCAGCCTCGCGAGCGCATCGCGAAGCTCCGGGTAGGCGTCCGAGTCGGACGGGAAGAGCCCGGCGAACACCATCGGCTTCACGTCCTTGTACCCGGGCACCGCCTCTGACGCGGGACGAGTCTCGGACGTGATCGTGTCCCCGACGCGCAGGCGGCTGACGTCCTTCAGACCGGTGATCACATATCCCACCTCGCCTGCCGAGAGCGCGCGCGTCGGCTCTCGCTCGGGCGAGAAGAACCCCAGCTCCTCGGCCTCGAACGCGGTGCCCGTGGCCATCGTCTTCAGTGACTCTCCGGGCGAGAAGACGCCGTCGACGGCCCGGACGAACGCCACCACCCCCCGGTACTGGTCGTAGTTCGAGTCGAAGATGAGCGCCCGGGCAGGCCCCGCCGGATCCCCGCCCGGCGGTGGCACCCGTGCGACGACGGCGTCCAGCACCGCCTCGACACCGGACCCGCTCTTCGCGGAGATGCGAACGACGTCGCCGGGGTCGCAGCCCACCAGGTCGGCAAGCTCGGCCGCCGCCGCATCCGGGTCCGCCTGCGGAAGGTCGATCTTGTTCACCACCGGGACGATCTCGAGGTTGTTCTCGATCGCCAGATAGGCATTCGCGATCGTCTGTGCCTGGATCCCCTGGGCCGCGTCGACGAGAAGAACCGCTCCCTCACAGGCCTGAAGGGCACGCGAGACCTCGTACGTGAAATCGACGTGTCCCGGGGTGTCGATCAGATTGAGCTGGAAGCCCTTCCAGGCGACCCTGACAGCCTGCGCCTTGATCGTGATCCCGCGCTCGCGCTCGAGCTCCATCGAGTCGAGCACCTGATCGCGCATCTCGCGCCCGCTCAGGGTCTCGGTGATCTCGATGACACGATCGGCGAGCGTCGACTTGCCGTGGTCGATGTGCGCGATGATCGAGAAGTTACGGATGCGGGCGAGGCTCATTGTCAGAGGAGCCGCCCGAGCGCCTGCCGGAGCGACCGACCAACGATAGCAACGCCCCCAGCTCGCGAATTCCCAGCAAACGCGCGACAAACAGGTACACAGTCGTCACGATCAAGATCGCGAGGCCGACTGACACGAGCTGCGCGCCGAGCGTCTGCCCGAGAACCCCGTCGAGACCGCGCCAGACGCCATAGGCCACCGCCGCCGTGACCGCCGACGCAATCGCGATCAGTACGTAGGAGGACAGGACGGCGCGACCGTCGAGGCTTCCCAGCCGCCGCCGAAGAACCCAGACGAGGGCGAAGGTGCCGATGATGTTGACGATGGAGGTGGCAAGTGGGATTCCCCACACGCCGAGTCGGAAGAACGCCGCGTCCAGGGCCGTGTTCAGCGCGAGGTTTCCCAGTGCAACCGCGGTCGGAAGCCACGGCGACTGGAGGCTGAAGAACGCGCGGTTCAGCATGAGCATCGCGCCGTTGAAGGTCAGTCCCAGGGAGAACGCCGCAAAGGCCCCGGCGACGACTGTCGTCTGGTCGGGGGTGAACGCGCCGCGCTGGTAGAGGAGCTGGACGATCGGCACGGCCAGCGCCGCTCCGATCGCGCTCGCGGGGATCAGGGTGAACCCGACCTGCCGCAGCCCGAGCGAGACGGTGCTGAGGAATCCTTGCTCGTCTCGAAGGGCGGCGAGCCGGCTGAGCGTCGGAAAGAGAACGGTCGCGATCGCGACCGAGAAGATGCCCTGAGGGAGCATGTAGATGCGAAAGGCCGCGTCGATCGCGCTCGGGGCGAGGTCGCGATCGACGAAGCGCGCGGCGAAGAACGTGTCGATGATCAGGTTGATGTTGATGAGCCCGAGCCCGAGCGAGACGGGCACCATCAGGACGAAGACGCGCTTGACCGCCGGATCCCGCCAGTCGATGAGGACGCGAAGCTGGCCGTCGAGCCCTGCGAGCCACGGGAACGGCAGCAGGACCTGGACAACGGTTCCGAGCACGATGCTCCCGGCGTAGATGTAGAGCTTGCTCTCCTCCGTCGCGGCGTTCGGCACCCCGACGACGACGCCGATGATGATCACGAGGTTCCAGGCAATCGGGCTGAGTGCCGGAACCGTGAATCGCTCGTAGCTGTTCAGGATCCCGACGACGACGCCCGAGAGGCCCAGCAGGATGACGATCGGGAAGAGCAGGCACGACAGGCCGACGAGCAGGTCTTGCTGGGCTCCCGAGTAGCCGAACGGTCGCATGAGCCACGGGGCGAGGAGAACGAACAGCGCCGTCAGACCGCTCAGGCCGAGGAAGAGAATGTAGAAGCAGCTCGACGCCACCCGCCAGGCGCGCTGGCGCTCCCCGTGCGCGAGCAACTCGCTGAACACCGGGACGAATGCGGACGAGAGCGCCTGGTCTGCCACGAGCGAGCGGACGAGGTTCGGCACGAGGAAGGCGACGGTGAAGACGTTGATGTCGCCAACGACGCCGAAGTAGCGCCGGATGACGATCTCACGGAACAGGCCGATGATCCGTGAGCCGGCCGTTGCAGCTGCAAAGATCGCCGTCGAGCGAGCGAGCCGACGCCGGTGTGTCGACTCCTCCACGACCTCGGCCGCCACGGCGAGCGAGTATACGAGGGTGGTCGGGGGCCTGGCGGCGCAGTTCCTTGCTACCATCCGCGAGCCCCGGACGTTCGGGGCGCTTTCACGCCTATGCCGAACATCAAGCAACAGAAACGTCGCGTGCGCACTGCGAGCCGGCAGCGTCTCGAGAACCTCCGCTGGCGCTCGAGCGCGAAGACGCAGTTCAAGCGACTCGCCGCTGCAGTTGAGGACGGCGACGAGGCACGCATCGCAGTCGAGCACCGGACGCTCGTCCAGACACTCGACCGCGCCGCGGCTACGCGCGCGATCCATCCGAACAAGGCCGCGCGCAAGAAGTCGCAGGCGTCCCGGCTCGTCAGCGGCTAGCGACCGGTCTAGCTCAGGGCGACGAGCGCGCTCCGACGACGATCAGAGCGGCGCCCGTGAGACGCGCCTTCGAGACGCGCTCGTGCAGGAAGACTGCCGCCAGGATCGTGGCGATGAGGACGCTCGACTCCCTCACAGCGGAGACGGCAGCGGCCGGCGCCCGCTCCAGCGCCGCGATACCGGCCACGAGCGCCCGCGGGCACACCTCCGCACGGATCGGGCCGATCCCTCCCCTCAGAGCTGCGCCGGAGATGAAGACAACCGCGGTCACGCAAGCACGAGCATGTTGTAGGAGATCGGCGCCGCATACGCGAGACCCTGCTTGTCGATGATCGTGTAGCCGGCGATACAGGCGGCCACGCAGAGGGCGAGCGCGATGCCGCGGCGATCGGCGGCTCGCCGCAATCCTCTGACGAGAACGACACCGGCTCCGACGACCCCCGAGCGCCTGGAGCACGCCGGGACGCACAGCAAGTGCGACCACTGTCACGACGAGGACGATCACCGGGGCAGATCCACGCAAGATCGGATATACGAGGCTCAGCTCGAATCCGCGGTAGGCGACAACGAGCAGGGAGAAGTACACGAGCTCGAACGCGGCCGACCCGGTGACATACGGCGCCACCCGCCAGCTCGCATCCCACGTGATCGCGGCCACCGGTGCGAAGACGACGACCCCCACGAGGAGCGTCACCGCCGCCACTGGCACCGGGTTCCGCGAGCCCGCCAGCAGAAGGTTCCAGAGCGCGTGCAGTACCGCGGCACCGAGCGTCAAGAGGAGCGCCGAGAGCGGCACTCGCCTCGCTTCAACCTAGGCTTGGGTCACATCGACGATTGCGCGATCGAGCTCGAGGTCCGGATCGAGTCGGCTACCGCCCTTGATCGCGAGATCGAGAGCGGCGAGCCTGACGACGGCTTCGTCGAGCTCCTCACGGCTGAAGTTCGAGGCCTGGCCTGCCTGCTTGCGCGCCGGGTACTCCTTCAGCCCGAGCTTCGACGCGATCTCTCGGACACCCACGTCCTGCTCCACGAGCTCGTGCACTCTGCGCACCTTCACGACGTAGTCGGCGAGTCGCGCGGCGATCAGGAACGGCTCGTCGCCCCGCAGGCGGATCCGCTCGCACGCGGCCAGAGCGGCGCCCGCGTCCCGGGCACCCCACGCATCCACCAGCGCGAAGTTCGACGTCTCGCTGGACGGCACCGCGAGAGCCTCGATCTCGAGAATCCCCACGATCTCGCCATCGGCCCACGCGGCGATCTTCTCCACCTCGCTCTGAAGGGCGAAGGTGTCCTCTCCCACCAGTTCCACGAGGCGCTCCGCCACGCCGTGATCGGCCCGGACACCTTCCCGCTCGAATTGCGCGCGCACCCAGGCCGCGTAGTCGAGACGATTCCGTCGCCCCACGGGGACGTCGTAACGAAGGACTTTGCCGCTCGCCGCGCATGCCTGTTCGAGGCCCACCAGCTTCGACGCGTCGCCCACAAGGACGAGTGTCGCCCCCGGCGTCGGAGCCGGGAGGTACTCCAGGATCGTCTCCAGGTCGGCTTTCTTCCAGCGCTCGATCCCTTCGACGAGAACGAGCTTCTCACCCGCGAAGAGGCCGAGGGCGTTCAGCGAAGCCACGACGTCTGCCCCTGGCGTCGACTCGGCGAAGAGCTGATCCACGGCGCCGTCCGCGAACCTGACCCGGAGGCGATGGAGCGCGAGTGCGATCTTCGGGAGATCGCTGCCGGTGATCAGGTAGACGGGCTCGAGGGCTCGCTCGGCCATCGCGTCTAGTAGTCTAGTGCCCCGTTCCGGAAGTTCGGCGACGATCCTGGCGAGGCACGGGCATCACTTCGAGGTGGTGACCGTGATGTGCTCGCCGTCGCTCGACGAGACAACCACCGTCCCGTCGAGATCGGTCCGGTAGGTTTTCACGCCGGAGCGGCCGAGGGCCGCCAACGTCGAGCCGGTGGGATGACCGTAGTCGTTGTGCGCGCCGACGGAGATGACCGCGGCGAGCGGGCGGAGCCCGACGAGCAGGTCGGATAGCCCGTCGTCCGCGCTCCCGTGATGGGCGACCTTCAGGATCTCGACCGGGGGGAGATCGAGCGGGCCGGTGACGTTGGATTCCGCATCCGCCGTCAGGAGCGCGTCGACATGTCCGTATGAGGCCAGCAAGACGACTGCATGGTCGTTGGGATCCTGGCTCGGTCCGCCGGGTCCATCGGGCCACAGAACGCGAATCCGAAGGTCGCCCAAGCGAAAGACCTGCCCGGCGCGAGCCGTCACGACGGGGACGTGCCTCGCGCTGGCCGCCTGGAGCGCATCGTCCTCATAGGGGCTCGCCGCGGGGAGCCGCGGGTCGAGGACCGTCCCGACCTGAACCGACCTGATGACCTCCGCAGCGCCGCCGATGTGATCGCGCTGCGGATGCGTGAGCACGATCGCCGAGAGCCGGCGGACGCCGAGCCCTCGGATCATCGGCGCGACCCTCGCCTCGGGCGGTCCCTCGTCGACCAGAACGGCGCCCTCGGGCACCTGAAGTAGGGCCGAGTCGCCCTGCCCGACGTCGAGAAACGAGATGCGAAGCCCGCTCGGTGGAGGCGGTGGGTCTCTGGGCCAGAGGATCCAGCCGATGGAAACGACCGCGACGCTCGCGGCACCCACGAGCAGTCCGCGGCGCAGCCGCCTGGGCACCCGGAAGAGCGCGATTGTGAGCGCGACCGCGACGGCAAGACCGACCAGGAGCTTGCCCGACTCGACGCGTGCGAACGGGATGCCTCCCACGAAGCGCGCACACCACGCGAGATACGAGGCGAGCCAGCCGTTGATCCAGCCGAGGACGAGGGCCGCTGAGGGAAGGATCCGCCCGATCGCCGCTGCACCGAGACCGAGACCGAGAATAGGCGCGACAACGGGCTCGGCAAGCGCATTTGCCGGAACAGACAGGATCGGGACCGCGCCGAACTGCATCCATAGAATCGGCGCCGTCGCCACACCGCATGCCGTCGAGACAGCGAGAACAGCAACCAGGCTGCGGGGTACCGGGTATCCCTCGAGGCGGCCCTCGATCCATGGAACGGCGACGAAGATGGCTGCGACGGCCGCGAACGACAGCTGGAACCCGGGGTCGAGCAAGTTGTACGGACTCCACGCGAGGAGCGCCACGGCGCCGACGACCAGGAAGTACCAGCGATCACGCGGACGGGACGCGAGCCAGGCGAGGGACGCGAGGCTGCCCGCGATCCCGGCCCGAACGACGGACGGCTGCCACCCCACGGCGCTGACGTAGCCCACGATCGCGAGCAACGAAGCGCACTGTGCGAGCCAGCGGGGGATGCCGAGAAGCCAGCAGGCGAGCAGGACTCCGGCGACGATGAACGCCACGTTCTGCCCCGAGACCGCCAGCACATGGTAGAGGCCGGAGGCTCGGAATCTATCCCGCAGCTCATCACTCAGGCCCTCGTCCTCGCCGAGGACGATGCCCTCGACGAGAGCCCGGCGCTCGCCGTCTAGACCCGGCGCGATCGAACCGGCGAGTGTGGAGCGTACACGGTCAGCCATTCTAGGTAGACCGCCCCTGCTACCGACGACGCGATACCGACTCGCCCGGAGAACCACGTGAATTCCGTGGCGCTCGAGGTACGCTCGTTCGTCGAAGGAGCTTCCCGGCTCCGGGTCTCTCGGCGCTCGGACGCTGACGACCGCTTCGAGGAGCCCACCCTGCGGGGGCGCCCTCTCGGAGGCCGGCACCTCGAGCATGGCGTGCTCGTCGATACGTCGGTCGTCGAATTCGCGAACACGGACCTCGACGCGGCTCGAGAACTGCCCGAGCCGCGAGGCTCCGGTGACCTCGAGCCGCGCCAGCGCAGCCGTGCCGATGTCGCGCACCAGCACGCTTCGATCGATGGCATCGAGACGCACGCTTCCCCACCACCATCCCGTGCCGAGCAGCGCAAGCGCGACCAAGACGATGCGCCACCGCTCGAGGATCAGGCCCCCGATAGCGAGGACGAACGAGCTAGCAACGAGGGCCGGCCCGGGTAGGCGAACGACGACCGCCGTCGCGAGTCCTAGGCAGAGACTAGCTGCGAGTAGGTGCGCCGATGGGATC
>JBBQXH010000034.1:0-12445 GCA_038209835.1 Gaiellales bacterium
CCCCTGGTTCTCCCGCCGGGTAGAGAGGCTGCTCCAAGTGATTCGCCGACGAAGAAAATCCCTGCAAATCGGCTATGCCGGGGGCGGGAGTCGAACCCGCACGCCCCGAAGGACAGAGGATTTTAAGTCCCCCGCGTCTCCCGTTCCGCCACCCCGGCCGGTGCGGCTACATCCCTGGCTGTAACTGATTCGCGGGGAACTTCTCGGGACCCTGGAAGATGTGCTGGTCACGAAACGCGTTGGCGGCCTTCTCGTCGAACCCGGGGCACATCGCGAGCTGCGTCCAAGCCGTGAACGCGACCTTTTCCCCGAGCGCCGGCAGCGGAGCGACGAGGAGCGCCGTCGGATCCTGCGCATACCAGGCGGTGATCTGCTGGACCGTCTCGGCCGACACCTTGTCGCCGTACTGCACGACGAGGCCGCCGTGCTCGAGGTTGTGCACCGAGTTCAAGAACGGCACCGGCTGCGTGTAGATGTTCCACAGAGCCCATTGCGTGTTGTGGCTCCCGCTCGTGGGAGGGAACGAGTTGTACTTGTAGCCCTTCGGCAGCTTGTCGACGTGAGACCTACCTTCCGACGGGAACGTCTGGACAGTGCAGCCGGCGGCGGAAAGCGCTGCTGAGGCGCTCTGCCCGCCCGTCGCGAGCACGATTCCGACGATCACCGCGACCACCGCGACGACCGCGACGACTGCCCCGAGGACCGTCCTCGTGCGTCGTGGATCGCGCGGCCCGTGCGAGGACTTTCTGACCTTGGGGGCCTGAACGGTGCGCGGCGCTGCCGTTGGCGCGGCCCGCGGAGGAGTCGGAACTCGGCTCTTCTTGGCCACGACTTTGAGGGTATCAAGCGGCGGCGCCGTCATCGGCAGAGAAGAATCGCGCGACCTCCGAACGATCCTCGACGAGCCTCGCAGGCGGCAGCGCGGCGAGAAAGCGCCTTCCATAGAGGCGGGTACGCAGACGCGGATCGAGGATCGCGACGACCCCCCGGTCCTCGTGGCTGCGGATGAGCCTGCCGAACCCCTGACGGAGCAGCAGGATCGCCGTCGGAATCGAGTACTCGGTGAACCAGTCTCCGCCGTCCGCAGCGATTCGCTCGCAACGCGCCTGGACGAGTGGATCGTCCGGCGAGGCAAAGGGAAGCTTGTCGATCACGAGCAGGGACAGCGACTCGCCGCGCACGTCGACCCCTTGCCAGAAGGTCGAGGTTGCCACCAGGACAGAGTCGATCTCGGATCGGAAGCGTTCGAGGAGCCGTTCGCGAGGCGCGTCGCCCTGCCGCAGCACCGGATATGGGAGGGCGGCCGCCAGCCGCGGTGCCAGCTCGTCGATCATCCGGTACGAGGAGGTGAGCACGAGAGCACGCCCGTGAGAGAGCTTGCAAAGCGCCAGCGTCTCCTCGGCGATGGACTCGACGTACCGAGGCGTTCGTGGCTCGGGCAGGCCCGTTGGCACGTAGAGGAGAGCCTGCTCGCGGAAGGAGAACGGGGAGTCGAGCTCGATCTCCCGCGCCCCGTCGAGGCCAAGCCGCTGACGGAGAAACGCGGGCTCGAGGGTCGCGGAGACCAGAATCGCGGTGATGCCGCTCTCCCAGAGCGAATCGCGAAGCACCTCGGCAACGTCGACCGGCGCCCACACGACCGCCCCCTGCTCGGCCCAGACGACGATGTCAGGCGCCGGTTCCATGCACGCGTCGAGATCGCGTGCGGCGGAGAGCGCGCGCCGCGCAAGGGCGTCCGCCTCCTCCCCGCTCCCCGCAAGATTCTCCGCGAGCCGGCCGAGACCCTGACCGACCGCCCGCGCCAGATCAACCGCCGGTGCGACATCCCCGGCGCCCAGCCTGCGCCGTCCTCGGCCAGGGTCGAGATCTGCCACCACGGCCGCCACGTCGCGCTCGAGATCGCCGAGAAGGCGGATCGGGGCCTGCTGACCGCGTTCGCGTGCAGAGCGCTCGACGTCCCGCGCGAGCCGCCGGAGCCCTGCCAGCGAGAACCGCCCACCGAACCACGCCGATGCGGCGTCCTCGAGGCGGTGCGCCTCGTCGAACACCACCGCGTCGTGCTCGGGCAGCACCGAGACGTCGGCCGCCGACCGTCGCGCCCGGACGGCGGTGTCGGCCAGATAGAGAGCGTGATTGGTGATCACGAGCTCCGCGTCGGCCGCCCGGGCGCGAGCCAGCTCGGAGAAGCACGTGGCACGAACGGGACAGCGGCGCCCGATACAGCGGTCGCCTCCGACAGCCAGCTCGGCCCACAGGGTCGCGCTCGGCTCGAACGGCAACTCGGCACGGTCGCCTGACCTGGTCGTGTCGATCCACCCGCGGATCGCCTCGTACTGCTCGGCATCGTCTTCCGTGCGAAAGAGCCCACCCGCGGCTCCTCCGAGCAGGTTGAAGCCCTCGAGGCTCCGCCGGCAGAGATAGTTCTCTCGACCCTTGAGGACGACGCAGGAGACCTCCCGCCCGAGCGCCGCAGCCGCGGCCGGGACATCGTTGGCGAGCAGCTGCTCCTGGAGCGCCTTCGTGGCCGTCGCGATGACGACCCGCATGCCGGAGCGAAGCGCCGGGATCAGGTAGGCGAGACTCTTCCCGATCCCCGTGCCCGCCTCGGCGAGCAGATGATCGCTCCGATCCAGCGCGTCGGCTACCGCCTCGGCGAGCGCCTCCTGCTCCGGGCGCGGCTCAAAGCCCGGGAGAATGGCTTCGAGACGACCTCCTGCACCGAAGTACTCACGCATGCTCCCGAGGCTAGACGATCGCCCCGGCGCGTACGATGGCCGCTGATGATCATCCCGCGAATCGGCGCGATCGTCCTGCTCGTCGGCTACGGCTTCGCCGTCGCGTCGATCGGGCGCCTCATGTACGTCACGGCGCGGGAGGGGTATTCGAGTTGGGTTCCCGTGGCGATCCTCATCGCCCCCTCAGCCGTGCTGGGTATCGCCTCGGCCGTGCTCGTGCTCATGCGGAATCCCCTCGGAACTCGCCTTGCCCTTCCGTTCTGCATCATCCTGGGCGTCACCGCGGTCATGACCTTCTTCCAACTACCTCCCGTCGGGCGATTCCTCGACGATTACCAGAAGGCCGAGCTCGCGCGGGGGGTAACGGTGCCGCCATACCTCGAGAATCAGGGAGTCACTGAAGCGGAGTACGTCGACGGGCAGGTCGGAGACGTTCGCGGGCAAGGGGCGCTCGGCGCAATCGCAGTGATCGTCATCTACATCGCCACGGTCGTCAGGGGCGGACGCGACCGGATCGAGGCGTTACGTCGATCGCAGGCTGCGAAGGCGGAAAAGGCGAAGGGCCGGGCCGAGAAGGCCAAGGCGTGATGAGCCCACTCGTCTGAAGGCACGGCTCCGTCCGATTCCGGGTCTACGGTTATAGATCCCATGAAACGACCTCGCACGTGATTGCAGCGCTCTCCCTCGTGCTCGGCCTGGCCGTCGGAGCCCTCGCCGTCTGGTGCGCGCAGCGGTCGCGCCTGCGAGCCGTCGAGAGCGAGCGAGACGACGAGCGCTCGAGGCGGGGAGACGCCGATATCCGCGTTGCCGAGCTCGCGACCATGCTGGCCCACGAACGGGACGCCGCTGCCGGCCGCGCGGGACTGAAGGACGAGTTCGCCGACGCGTTCAGAGCGCTGTCCGCAGAGGCTGTTCGCCAGCTCCGGACGCAGTCGACCGACGACCTCGAGACGCGGCAGAAGACGTTCGAGCGGATGGTCGCGCCGATCAAGGAGTCGCTGACGAAGGTCGACAGCGGTGTCCGCGAGCTCGAGAAGGCTCGAAGCGAGGCGTACGGGTCACTCACCGCGCAGGTCCGATCGCTCGCGGAGACCCAGGATCGGCTTCGTACCGAGACGGCGAGTCTCGTGACCGCCCTGCGGGCGCCAGCCGTTCGAGGGCGCTGGGGCGAGATGCAACTCAGACGAGCCGTCGAGGCCGCGGGCATGGTGGCCTACTGCGACTTCGTCGAGCAGGAGACCGCGACGCTCGACGGCCGTGCGCTACGCCCCGACCTGGTGGTCAGGCTTCCAGGTCAGAAGAACGTCGTCGTCGACGCCAAGGCTCCCCTCCAAGCCTACCTCGACGCCGTGGAGGCGACCGATCCGGATGTCGAGCAGGCCCGGCTTCGCGATCACGGACGCCAGGTTCGCGACCACGTGACGAAACTCGCTGCGAAGTCGTACTGGGAGCAGTTCCAGCCGACCCCGGAGCTCGTCGTCCTGTTCGTGCCCGGCGAGCAGCTGCTGTCTGCGGCGCTCGAACACGATCCGCAATTGCTCGAGGACGCTGCGAAGCTCGGGGTCGTTCTCGCCTCTCCGGCAACGCTCATCACGCTTCTCCTGGCTGTCGCACGCGGCTGGCGCGAGGAGACGGTCGCAGAGAGTGCGCGCATCGTCAGCGACCTCGGCAAGGAGCTGTATGACCGCATTCGTACGATGGCGGGACACTTCATCCGGGTCGGGAAGAGCCTCGACGGCGCGGTCGGCGTCTACAACGAGGCCGCAGGATCACTCGAACGCCGGGTTCTCGTGACTGCACGCAGATTCTCGGATCTGGGGATCGCCCCGAGCGGCGAGATTCCGGTGCCGGAGCAACTCGAACGATCAGCTCGAGCCCTCCAGGCGCCCGAGCTCGTCGCAGCGGCTCTCCTTCCTGCAGCCGCTCAAGCAGACGCGAGCCCCTCCGAACGCGGAGACGGCGAGCCTGCGCCGGACGATCACGCCGCGGGCGACGTGGCCGACGCGGCGTAGAGCTCACTCGCCATCCTGACCGCCGACTGAGGGGCAACCTCTATTGCTCTCGCCCCAGGCGTCCGAACTGCCGAGATGTAACTCTCACGGCACACAGGTGACACAAAAGGAACAATCCGCAGCAACGGATCGTTGGAATCAATAGGGAAGAACGCGGAATCCCGATGCTGTGACCGAGAGAGGACGGAACGGGTGGGCGCAAACGGAACGCACGAAGTGATCATCGTCGGCGGAGGGCCAGCCGGTTACACGGCGGCGCTCTACACCGCTCGGGCGAACATGCACCCGCTCGTGGTCGAGGGATTCACCTGGGGCGGTCAGCTGATGATCACGAGCGATGTCGAGAACTACCCCGGCTACCCCGACGGCGTCCTCGGACCGGAGATGATGCAGGATTTCAGACGCCAGGCAGAGCGGTTCGGCGCTGAATTCATCACCGACGACGTCACGCGGGTCGACTTCTCCGAGCAGCCGTTCCGCATCTGGATCGGTGACGACGAGTACCGCGCGCGAACCGTGATCGTCGCGACCGGGGCAACGGCACGTCAACTCGGCCTCGAGTCCGAGAAGAAGCTCCAGGGTCGCGGCGTCTCCTACTGCGCCGTCTGCGACGCAGCGTTCTTCCGCGACCAGGAAGTCATCGTCGTTGGAGGAGGCGACTCGGCCCTCGAGGAAGCGACGTTCCTCGCGAAGTTCGCCACGAAGGTGACCGTCGTCCACCGCCGGGACGAGTTTCGCGCCTCGCCGATCATGATCGACCGGGCACGATCGAACGAGCGGATCGCGTTCGTGCTCGATTCCGTCGTCACCGAGGTGCTGGACGTCGATGCCGGGCGAATGACCGGCGCTATCGTCGAGAACGTCAAGACGGGCGAGATATCCACCCTCTCGGCGGACGGCCTGTTCGTCGCCATCGGCCACGATCCGACCACATCGCTCTTCGAGGGGCTCGTCGACATGGACGAGGCCGGGTACATCGTGGCCAAGGGCAAGACGACGGAGACCAACATCCCGGGCGTGTTCGCGGCGGGCGATGTCCAGGATCACGTCTACCGGCAGGCCGTCACGGCGGCAGGGTCCGGCTGCCAGGCAGCTCTCGACGCCGAGCGATACCTCGCTGCGCTGGGCGCGGGTGAGGGCGACCTCGCCGCTGTCTGACCCTAAGTGCCCCCGGTCGGAAATACGCTCGTGCCCTGCCGGCTGCAAAGCCGCGCGAAGGCCTTATGGGGCGTGCGGCATGCCGGTCGATTCCCCACATCAGGTTCTCTCGCTCATCGCCTCCTCCCTTCTCGTGCGTCCTCCCGGGTCGATCTCCCGCTGAGCCTCGGCCAGCCTTCGTTCCACCCACGCCTGGAGGCACTCGACCGCGTCGAGCTCGCCACGAAGTGCTCCGATGTCCGCCGTTTCCTCCTCAGGGGACGGAGAGCCTGACGCAGGGATCAGCCCTCGACGCTGGAGGACCGTGACGACGTCAGGCGGGAGATCGAGCCGCGCCTCGTGCTCGATCGCCGCTTGCCTCAGACGCCTCCTCGCCCGCTCGAGCCGGGCGGAGAGAGTTGCCGCCTCGGCGGCAAGCGCATCTGCAAAGAGCGCAAGATCGATCGTACGCATGCACCGAGGGTAAGCCGGTAGAACGCGCAAGAGTGGCGCGGCCTGTCGTGCAAGGCGCGTAGAACAGGGCCGGATACGACGCGACTGCCCGGAGGTCAGATCCGGCTCGACGGGCAGAGATCCGTCAGCACGCACACCCCGCATCGCGGAGATCGTGCCGTGCAGACGCGACGTCCGTGCCAGATCAAGAGGTGCGGAAACCGGCCCCAGTCTGCGCGAGGCACGATCCGCTGAAGATCTCTCTCGATCTTGGCGGGATCATCCTGGCGGGTCAGACCCAGGCGCTGCGAGAGCCTCCGGACGTGTGTGTCGACGACGATCCCCTGCGTTGCACCCCGTTCCGCCGCGACGACGTTTGCGACCTTCCGACCCACTCCCGGGAGCCGAACGAGGTCCTCGAGCAGGTCAGGTACCTGACCGTCGTACTCCTCGATCAAGAGCCGCATCGCGCCCCGCAGGTTCTTCGCCTTCTGGCGGTACGTTCCCGCTGGCCGGATGTCCTGCTCGAGCTCCTCGAGGGGAACGGCAAGGTAATCCTCGGGGCAGCGGTACTTGCGAAAGAGCGGCTCCGTTACTCGGTTCACGGTGACATCGGTCGTCTGAGCCGAAAGGACGGTTGCCACGAGAAGCTCGAGGTCAGAGGCGAAGCGAAGCGCGATCGAGGCGTCCGGATGGTCGGCGTCCAGACGATCGATGATCGGCCCGATTCGCTCGCGCCTCGGGCCGACACGTCGCCGCGCTTCGGCGACGTAGCTCGTCGCCATCTACTAGTGCTCCGTTCCGAAAGTTCGGTGATGATCCTGGCGAGCGGAAAGCAAGCCGGGCAAGGACGCAGGGAGCGCCCATATGCACGTCATATGGGCGCGACCGAGGACGTAGAACGGCGCAGCTTTGCAGCCGCCAGGGCGCGCCGCACTTCCGGAACGGGGCACTAATACCCCGTCACGAGACCATCGCCGACCATCCGAAACAGATCACCCGCCGGCCTCGGCGACGGCCCAGTCTCGTTCGTCCTCCCCATCGGGACCGGCAAGGAGCCGCGGGCCCGCGCAGACCCTGCCGAGAACGGGGCAGCCGCTGCACGCGAACTCACTCGGCGTCGGCCGGAAGACACCGGCAGCGATCGCCGCGATCGCTGCGGACAGCTCCTGTTCGAGGAGCGACACGTCTGCCAGGCCAAACGTCAGCTCGACCGGTTCGTTCTGGCGCTCGAGGAAGATGTAGACGATCTCGACTTCGGATGCCCCCGAACGAAACGCCGCAAGCGCGTACACGAGACGCTGCAGGCGGTACTCGCGCTCGACGACTTCGCGGGGCTCGACGCCGTCGAGTCTGTTGGTCTTGTAGTCGACGATCAACGCGTGCTCACCCGTGCGATGAAAGAGGTCGAACAGCCCGTGCAGGAGCATGCCGTCATGCTCGAACGCAAGCGGCAGCTCCCTGACTGCACCGGTCAGCTCCCGCACGCGCGCTGCGGTCTCGGACGTGTTCCATTCGCCGACCAGCGACGAGATCCGCTCCAGATCGGCCACGGTTGCAGACGGGTAGCGAGCGAGAATCGTCTCCCGGCTGCCCTCGAGCGCTCCTCCGGCCTCGATCAGGACGTGGACGGCGTCGCCAACCTCGGTTGCGGCGAGTCCCTCGGCGCCCTCACCTCGCGCCGGCGGCTCCTCCGAAAGCCCGACGATCCGCTGAGCGTAGAAGCGGTACGAGCAGCGCTCGAAGAGCGCGAGTGCGCTGTAGGAGAGTCGCCGCACCGCGGGCGGCGGAGGGTCGGGAAGGGACTGAAGCGGCTGGAGCTCGGTCTCGTACGAGTCCTCGCCCACAGCCGGAGACGCGAAGAGCTCGAGCTGCGTGGAGTCCATCGAGGGTTGACGAGGGTGGTCGCCCGGCGTCCAGCGATCGACGCGAAGCACGACTCGAGCACCATCCACCTCGAGCTCACGGGGTAACGAGGTGTCGAGTGACCCGCCGATTCTGTCGATCACCCAGCCGATCGGCGTCCCGGTGGCATCCTTTCTCTTCGGGTCGAATGCCCCGGCGAGGATCAGCCGATCGACGGCACGCGTCATCGCCACGTAATAGAGCCGTCGCGTCTCCTCGGCCTCGGACTCGGCCTCCGCCCGCTTGACCTCCCGGTAGCCGAACGCGTCTCGGCGCTTTCCGGTTACAGGATCGGCGACCCGGAAGCCGAAGCGGCCATCAGGCAGGCAGAGAATCTCGTCAGGCGCCGCCCGGCCCGAAGCCCGGCCTGCGTCGCAAACCACGACGACCTTGAACTCGAGACCCTTCGCCGCGTGGATGGTCAGCAGTCGTACAGCTTCGGCTCCCTCTTCCTCGGCGACCGCCTCGACCTCACGAGCACCGGCGGCCTCCTGGTCGCGAATGAAGCGGATGAAGCCCTCGAGGTCGTTTCCGCGAAGCTCTTCGTAGGAGCGAGCCAGTCGGGCAAGCTTGCGCAGGTTCGCGTAACGGCGCTTCCCATCCCACCGGGCGAGCACGGCGAGGTCGTAGTCGTGCTCGGTCACGATCCGCTCGCAGAGACGCTCGAGGCCGATCGAGCCCGAGATCGCGACCAGGCGCTCGTACCGTTGGCGAAACGCGACGAAGAGCCGCCGATCGCGAGGAGAGAGCGTCACCGGCGGGTCTCGCTCGAGCCCGCCGAAGAGCGGCCGGCGGCCGACGGCCAGTCGCAGGAGCGCCAGGGCATCGTTCGACACGCCGACGAGCGGGGATGCGAGAACGGTCACGAGCGCCTCGTCGTCGTAGCGATTCTGCAGCAGACGTAGATAGGCGAGGAGATCGACGACCTGCTGCTGTCGAAAATATCCGCGACCGGTCGCTCGATAGGTCGGAAGGCCCTCCGCCCGCAAGGCAGCCTCGTACGCCTCGGCGCTCGTTCCGGCCGCAAACAGGAGAACGACCTCGCCAGGCGCGCAGGCTCGTTCGTCGACGAGCTCTCTAACCCTTCGGGCGACGTGGCGAGCCTCCGCCGTCCTCCACGGCGTCCCCGAATCCTTGTAGCTCGCCTTGTCGGTGACGAGCACCTCGACCGCCGGGCCCGAGAGCGGATCGTCGAAGAGGGCAGAGGCCGCGAGCGGCTCGAAGCCCTCGCCGAACGCGGAGCCGAACAGATGATTCACAACGCCCAGGACCTCGGGTCGCGAGCGGTAGTTCTCGGTCAGAGCGAGCACGCCACGACTCTGCGAGCGTCTTTCGCGAAAGACGTCGACATCGGCGTGGCGGAAGCGATAGATCGACTGGAACTCGACGCCCACGAAGAACAGCTCGTCGCCGGCGATGAGATCGACGATCTCACACTGAAGCCGATTCGTGTCCTGGAACTCGTCGACCATGATCGACCGGAAGCGGAATCGGGCCTGCTCGCGAACGGACGCATCCGACCGGAGAAGGTCTCTCGCCCCGAGCTGAAGATCCTCGAAGTCGAGGGCCGACTCACGGTCCTTGGCCTTGCGATAGGCGCTGTCGAACGTGCGAAGCAGAGCTTCGAGGAGCTCGCGGTCGCGGGCTGCCAGGTGATCGAGAGCCGTCCGCTCGACGACGGCGACCGCATCGGCGTACGCGCTGAGGGCATCTGAGTCGGTTTCTCCGACCGGAAGCACAAGGGCCGAGAGATCGAGAAGCCCCGCGGGAGCCACCTCCCCCTCGAGGGAGCGGACTGCTTCCTGGAGCGTTCCCCGAATCTCCTCGCTCGATATGTCGCTTGCCAATGCCTCAGTCGCTGTTCCGCGCAGATCGGCGATCCGCGACTCGAGGTCGCCGTCGGACCGGATCGCGAGGTCGAGCGGAAGGCCGGCGGAGCGCAGACGCTCGAAGACGCCGGTGAGCATCGTCCGGAGCCCCCGCGAGCCATAGGTCGCGAGAAGCTGCAGACGCTCGGGCCTGCGGGCACGGCAGAACTCCCCGAGCGCGGCGGTGAACGCCTCCGACTGGAGCACCCGCGCCTGGCCCTCGTCCAGCACGCGGAATCGGGGATCGAGACCGGCTTCGAAGGGGTGCGCACGCAGGAGGCGCGAGCAGAATCCGTGAATCGTCGAGATCCACGCTCGATCCACGTCGCGTGCGAGATCACGCCGGCCGAGATCGCGAAACCGCGTTCGGATCCGCTCCTTCAGCTCCCCGGCGGCGCGTTCCGTGTAGGTGATCACGAGGACGGAGTCGACGGACAGACCGCGTTCTGCGATGGCCTTCACGTAGCGCTCGACGAGAACGGTCGTCTTGCCGGTTCCCGCTCCCGCCGAGACGAAGACGATCCCCGGCGCTTCGATCGCCGCGAGCTGCGACGGGTTCACCTTCGGCTCGGGCATGCTAGTGCTCCGTCCCGAAAATCGTCTCGCGCTCCGGCGGCTGCAAAGCGTCGCCGTGCGGCGTCCTCGGTCGCCCGCGGACTTGTCTAGTACACGGGCTCCCTGCGTCCTTGCCCGGCTCGCTTTTCGCGCGCCGGAGCATCAAGGGACTTCCGGGACGGAGCACTATGCGCGCTCGATCCGGCACATCGAGAAACGCTCGCACCAGCGAGGGCAGCCCGGCACGCGCGGGTCGTGGCGGACGTCGCCGGCCCGGATGCGCTCGACAGCATTCCTCGCGCGATCCTGCGCCTGGTCGACCGAGGCCCAGAATCCGTCCTCGTCGAGATAGTCCGCATCGGCGAGCCCCGGAAGGTCCTCCCTGAAGTCCTTGCGCAGGAGCCCGCGAGCCTCGCGCTCGCCGGAGAGCGACCGGTAGAGGCCGCCGAGTGGCTCAATCCCGACCAGGTCGCGGAGCGCGAGGATGTAGAGGGGAACCTGCAAGCGACCCTCCGCCTCGATCCGACTGGCAGCGTGGGCAGTCCCGGACTTGTAGTCCTGCACGATGCCCCGGGCGGAGAAGGGGTCGACATCGATCCTGTCGATCTTCCCCGACACGGTGAAACCCCCGAGCTCGAGACCACGCTGGAGCTCCGGCGCCGCACGATCGCTACCGAACCCGACCTCGAACTTCCGCGGTACGAGCGGGAGGCCAAGAGCGACGTCCTGGCGAACGAAATGCTCCAGATCTCGCCCGAGCGTTCCTTCGAGCTCGAGCCGATCGAGCTCGTCGAGCTCGTGCCGCACCTGTCCCGCGAGCGCATCGGTCAAGCATTCGCGCAGAAACTCGATCGCCTCCTCGAGCCGTCCAGAATCGACCTGGTCGGCGCCGAATCGCTTCGGGAGCCCGGCGTAGAAGCGGTAGAGCGCCTGATGGGCGACCTGGCCGCGTAGGCGCGGGTCGACCTGCGCATCGATCGGGCGGGGATCGACGACGCGGTCGACGAACCAGATCGACGAGCACTCCCCGAACGCCTCGAGCTCGGTCACGGAGAAGCGCGCCTGCTCGCGAAACCGCTCTCGCGTGCGCGGGTTCACGAGCTCGGTCGGGCGGGAGAACGCGCCGAGCGCTCGCTCCAGCCGACGGCTCCAGCCACTCGCCGCGGCGAGTGAGCGCGCCGTGGTCTCGCTCTCCGCCGCGACCGCCGCAAGAGCCCTGAGGCGTTCCCGTTCAGTCGGCGCCTCGTGGAGCTGCCACGAGAGCGCCGACAGCGGGCGCTTCCGCGTCCAGCGGGCGACATCGTCGGCGTCGAAGCGCGAGCGCACCTCCTCGTAGAACGGGCTCGCCTCGAGAGGCCTCCCTTCCTCCGTCGCCGCCTCACGAACGAGCGTGAGGCGGCGCCAGGCTCTCGTGCAGGCGGTGTAGAAGAGATAGCGGTCGCGTGCCACCTGATCGGCGCGCATGAGGCGCCGCCGCGAGCCCGGGACGTTCTCGAGGTCGCGGCGAGCGTCGTCGGTCAGGAACGGCGTCTCGGCGACCCTTCGCGGAAGCACCCCCTCCTCGAGCCCGAGGATGAACACGATGCCGAACCTGCGAGTCCGTGCGCGGAGAAGATCGAGCACAGCCACGCGCCCGTCGCCGACCGGTCGCGTGTAGACGGTGACACGCTCGAGTGCCGCCACGATCTCCTCACGCCCAGGCGGGCCGTCGAGCCGCTCCCAGACTTCGAGGTCTCGGAGCACGCGGAGCACGGACTCCTCCGCCCTGAGATCGATGGCT
>JBBQXH010000035.1:0-12353 GCA_038209835.1 Gaiellales bacterium
GGAGGGCTACAAGTGTCACCGTCGTCGAGAGGTTCCCCGGATCGCTTTGTCGCCCACGCCGATACGCGTCGAGCAGGGTGGTGTCGTAGAACCCCTTCGCCTTCGTTCCGCCGCCATTCCCGTGGATCATCAACGCCACCGCTCCTTCAACACCGATGGCATTCCAAAGGTGAATGCGGATCGATCCACGAAACCGCGCGGGCAACTGTCGAATGGCGGCACGAGTGGACCGGGGTTACCAGCTCGGGAGGCTGTCCTGGATCGGCTCATCGATCCAAAGGAACCGGCCGTTGACTGAAGCAGACTCATCGCTCATCAGGCTGGCCCTCGAGCTCAAGCGTCGCCATCGGTCCTGTTCGTCGGCGTGTCGCGCCGCATGCGTCAGCCAGCGGCGGCAGCCCGCGTAGTGGAACCACCGCTCGAGCTGCGGCCCGGCGACGTTTCGTCGCACCAGACACGCTCGTAGTCGGAGTCGCCCGGGTCGGGCACCTCGCCCCCGAACCAGAACTCGGTGTAGGACCGGCTCCCGCAGTTCGGACAGGGAAACCGGAAGCCCATGGCTCATTCCTCTCGCGCAGAGACTCGGCGGACGAAGTCCTTCATCACCGCGAGGTACGCGTCGCCCTCCTTCTCCAGGATCGTCACGTGGCTCGAGTTGCCGAAGATGACGAACTCGTTGTCGCGGATCCCCTCGGCAAGCGTGCGGTGGCAGCTGACGGTTACCTCGTCGAACCACCCACAGAGGATCAGCGCGGGCACCGCGATCTCGCCCAGCCGATTGGTGACGTCCCAATCGAGCAGAGGCCCCGTGCAGAGGAACTCGTGAGGCCCCCACATCTGGAAGTACGCGGGCCCGAGGTTGTTCATGAGAGGCACCATGATCTCCTCGAACTCCCTGATCGACCGCTCGATCTCGAACGGAGTCGAGCGGCGGAGATGACGGGCGTAGAGCTGCATCACGGCGGCCTGGTATTCGGGGTTCTCGAGATCGCCGGCCCCTTCGTAGGCCACCATCCTCGCGTAGAGATCCGCACCGAGGTTGAGGCGAAGCTGCGTCATGCCGCGGAAGCACTCGGGAATGCTCGACGCCGTATTCGAGAGGATGAGGCTCTTCGTGCCTTTTGGGTGGTCCAGGGCGTACTGCAGGGCGAGCATGCCGCCCCAGGACTGTCCCATCAGGTGCATTCTGCCCAGCTCGAGCTTCTGTCGAACGGTCTCCAGCTCGTCGACGAAGCGGGGAACGACCCAGAGTGATGGGTCATCGGGACGGTCAGACTCTCCGCTCCCGAGCTGGTCGTAGAGGAGAACCTGGAGGCCGTCGCCGGCGAGCTCCCCCAGGCGCGTCAACGCGCGGTGATCGGCTCCCGGCCCCCCGTGTAGTCCGACGAGCGTCTCCTTGCCAGAGCCGAAAAGGCGGTAGGAGATCTCGTGGCCCGCCTCGTCGATGACAAGGCGGCCGGCGGTTTCGTTCGTCATCAGATCACTCCTTCCGAGCGGTCTCGATCTCGGTAGCCGGGGACAGGTTCGTTCGCGTCAGCGAGCCAGCAGCGGGTGAAATGCGATCCGCCTGCGGCAATCAGCTCCGGCTCGACCACACAGCGGGCGAATGCGCTCGGGCACCGCTGGCGGAAGAGGCAGCCCGCGTCCTCTTCCTCGAGTACGGCCGCACGACGTGCGAGCGACATCCCGGGCCGGGGCACCGACTCGAGTAGCCGCTGCGTGTACGGATGGAGGGGGGCGGACAGAATCGCCTCGACCAGACCGACCTCCACCGTCCGTCCGCGGTACATGACGAGGACGTGGTCGGCCACCTGTCGAATGACGGCTAGGTCGTGCGAGATGAGGATGTACGTCAGCCGGAACTCCCGTCGTAAATCCCCCAGGAGGTTCAGGATTTGCGCCTGGATTGAGACGTCGAGCGCCGATACCGCTTCATCCAGGATGAGGACCTTCGGCTCCGCCGCAAGGGCCCGGGCGATAGCGGCTCTTTGCCGTTGCCCGCCGGAGAGCTCCCGCGGTAGCGCCCGCGCTTCCTTGTCGCCGAGGCCAACAGCATCAAGGAGTTCGCCCGTGCGGGTCTGGCGCTCCGCGCTACTCCGCGAGAAGTGAAAGCTCTGCACCTCGTCGAGCACCCGTCGAATCGACTGGCGCGGGTCAAGCGAGGTGTAGGGGTCCTGGAAGACGATCTGCATGAGACGGCCACGCTGTCGCCGTTCGCCGCGCTTCGGGCGTCCGGAGAGCTCGTTGCCCTCGAAGACGACCCGGCCGGCCGTCGGGGGCTCGAGCCCCACGAGCATGCGGGCGACCGTCGTCTTGCCCGAGCCGGACTCGCCAACGATGCCTAGTGCCTCGCCGGCAGCGACATCGAAGGAGAGCTGGCGAACCGCGTGAACCTCTGCCCGGTTGCGCGAGAACGCGGCCGTTCGGACGCGGAACGTCTTGTCGAGCTCCTGCACCGAGAGAAGTCCCGTACCCGTCTCAGGCATGGCCCGTTCCGAACTTGGGGCGTAGCTGGTCGCGGATCTGCGTCGATCGCAGGCAGGCCGAATAGCCGTCCGCCTCGACCCGCCGAAGCGGCGGAGGCCCCGTGAGGCACGCCTCCTGAACAAAGGAGCAGCGTGGGTGAAACGGGCATCCTGGTGGCGTCTCGACGGGAGTCGGCGGCCGGCCCGGGATGACGGTCAGGCGCTCCTGCCGCTCATCGAGCACAGGCCTCGCCTCTAGCAGACCGGCCGTGTACGGGTGCAACGGCGAAGCGAAGAGCGCGGCCGTCGCCTGCTCTTCCATGATTCGCCCGGCATACATGACGAGGACGCGGTCGCAGAGAGCCGAGGCGAGCTCGAGGTCGTGCGTAATGAAGAGCATGGCCAGCTTGCGCTCACGGCGCAGCGCGTCGAAGATGGCGATGATCTCCGCCTGGATGGTCACGTCGAGTGCGGTCGTCGGCTCGTCCGCGATCAGGAGCTCCGGGTTAGCGGCCAGCGCCCCGGCGATCATGACGCGCTGCAGCATCCCACCGGAGAGAGCTCCAGGGTAGGCGCGAAGGACTCGCGCCCCGTCGACGATCCCTACGTCGGCGAGGAGCTCGAGCGCCTTGGCCCTCGCGTCGGAACGGCTGAGCCCACCGTTGACCCGCAGGCCTTCCATGAGATGATCGCCGCTCGTCCAAAGGGGGTCGATGTGCGCCCGCGGGTCTTGAAAGATCATCGAGATCCGGCGTGCACGCACCTGTTGAAGGTCCTTCTTCGGGAGGGCGGTCAGGTCGACGCCGTCGAGCAGCACGTGCCCTGAGACACGGGCTTTCGGAGGCAGGAGCCGGAGAATCGTTCGCGCGGTCATCGACTTGCCGCTACCCGACTCGCCGACGAGCCCTACAACCTCCCCCTCGTCGATCGTGAGGCTCAGGTCCCTGACGACCGGCCAGTGCCGCCCTTGGATCTCGAGCTCGGTCGTGATCGCGCGAAGCTCGAGCAGCGGTGCGTTCATCGCGTCTTCCCGCCCCGATCGCCGAGCCAGTCGCCGACAAGGTTGAACGCCACAACCGTGACCGCGATTGCAACCGAGGCCGCGAGGACCTCGCTGTAGTGATGCGAGATCAGCGCCTGCCGCCCGTCGGTCAGCATCTGGCCCCAATCGGATGTGGGCGGCTGAACGCCGAGGCCGAGAAACGCCAGCCCGGCGAGATCCAGAAGCGCGTAGCCGAAGTTCAGGGTCGACTGTGCCACGATAGTCGGCGAGACATTCGGGAGGACGTGGCGCATCGAGACGCGGTAGCCCGAGAAGCCCTGCACCTTGCACGCGTCGACGTACGCTCGCTCGCGCTCGACGAGGACCACGCCGCGCACGACGCGGGCGAGCAACGGGATGTAGATGATCGCGATCGCGATCGTCGAGGTCCAGAACCCGGCGCCGAACGCGGCGACGATGACGATCGCGAGCAGCAGCGGCGGAAAGGCGAAGAGCACGTCCCAGACGCGCGCGAGAAACCCGTCGACGAGGCCACCTCTGTAGCCACCCAGAAGACCCAGTGGAACGCCCACTGCGACTGAGATCCCGACCACGAGTAGCGGGCCGAGCAGCGATGTGCGTGATCCGAAGATTAGCCGGGAGTGGATGTCGCGCCCGGAAGAGACGGTCCCCAGCGGGTGCGCCCAGCTTGGTGAGGCGAGCGTGTCTGACAGGTTGATCTGGTTGGGATCGTACGGCGCGAGCAGCGGCGCGAAGATCGCGACGAGGACGAGCAGGACGATGACCGCTCCGGCGGCGACGGTCACGGCAGGGGCTGAGGCGCGGGGGAGGAAGCGGCGGCGGTGTAGAGCCGGAACCGGAGCCGCCGCCATCAGGCACTGCTCCGCTGGAGACGTACGCGTGGGTCGATCGCGACGTAGAGCAGGTCGACCGCGAGGTTGATCAGGATGAAGGCGACGGTCAGGAGCAACGTGATCGCCTGGACGACGGCGAAGTCCTTCGTCCGCACTGCCTGGATCAGCAGGGCCCCGAGCCCGTTGAGGCCGAACGTGTACTCGACGAGCACGGCACCCGAGATGAGAAAGCCGAAGACGAGGCCAGAGATCGTGATCACGGGAATCAGGCCGTTTCGAAGCGCGTGCTTGCCGATGACACGACGCTCGGTGAATCCGCGACTCCGTGCGGTCTCGACGAACTCCTGGTCCATGGCGTTCCCGACCGAGGCCCGCGCAGTCCTCGCGACCAGCGCCGACAGCGCAATCGCAAGCGCTATCGCGGGCAGCGTCAGGTGGTAGATACGGTCGAGGCCGCCGGTGCCGAGGCCGAAAACGGGGAACCAGCCGAGCGCTACCGAGAACACGGCGATCAGGAGAATGCCGGAGACGTAGGTCGAGATCGAGGATCCGACGAGCGTGATTCCCGAGACGCTCGTGTCGAGCGGACTGTTGCGCTTGATTCCCGACGCGATCCCCATCGAAAGGCCGAACACGAGGATCAGAAGAAGCGCGTAGGCGGCGAGTTCGACTGTCGGCAGGATCCGCGGGGCGACCACGCTCACGACCGTGTCGTTGAAGACGATCGAGTCGCCGAGATCGCCGCTCAGGACATTCGTCAGCCAATGCCAGTACTGGACGAGAAACGGGTCGTCCAGGTGGTACTTGTCCCGGATCGCCTGCAGTGTCTCCACGCTGACGTTCTTGCCCGCCAGCAGCACCTGCTCAGGGCTTCCGGGAGCGAGGTGCAGAAACGAGTAGACGATGAACGAGGTGACGAGGAGGAGCGGGATAGCCCCGAGGAGCCTCCTGACGACGTACCAGCCCACCTAGAAACCCTATGTAGGGGGCTGGCGGTCGAGCGCCTGGGCCACCCCGTCGACGACATCGACGATCGTCCGGACCTTCTCCGGGTCGACGATCGCCGTGGTGTCGCTCGGCTGGTGGTATTCGGGCGGCACGGGGACGAAGATCGGGAAGCAGGCCGGAACTCCCCTCGTCCAGAAGGGATAGTGATCCGATCCCGTGTGCGGTTCGGTAAACGCGACCTCGTAGCGTTCGAAGAGGCCGAGATCGTGGATTACCTGGTCGGCGAGTCCCCTCAGGAAGTCCGGGCCGACCCAGACCGAGAGCGTATTGCCTGGGCCGAGCGGATCGCAGTTGACCACGCCCTTGTAGAGGCCGATCTCGCCTCGGTAGGAGGCCTCGGCGACGAAGAACTCCGAGCCGAAGAGAAACCACTCCTCGGCCGCGAACGCGATGAACTCGAAGGTGTGCCGCGCGCCGCGCTCCTTCGTACGACGGGCAACTTCAGCCATTGCGGCGACCCCAGAGGCGTTGTCCATCGCGCCGGGCGCTTTCCAGGCCGTGTCGTAGTGGCTGGAAACGACGATGCGCTCCTCGAGGTCGCCGGGGAGGCGGGCGATCACGTTCGAATCCGTGAATCCGGGGAGGTGCCGACCGAACGTCTCGAGGCGGGCTCGCACCTCGTTGCCTTCATCGATCCAAGCGAGGATGCGCTCGCCGTCGGCCTTCTTGATGTAGAGCCCGGGCTCCGTGAACATGAGGTCGGCGCTCGGGAGCGAGAACGCGGGGCCGTCCTGCGGCGGGATGAAGATCGCCGCCCGCCGCTCGCCTTCTTCGCCGACCGCAAGCCGCGTGAACTCGAAGACCCCCGGGATCGCCGGCACGATCCCATCTCGCCAGACCGTTCCCTCGACCGGTCCGTTACTCGCCAACGTAAAGGCCATCGGCTGGCACTCGAGCTCCTCGTCAGCAGGTGCGATGAGGGAGATCTTCGGCATTCGCTCGTACTCCCAGCCGAGGTAGCTGAACGGCTGCAGGCGGACGTCGAGCCCCATGCCGTCGAGCAGCTCGGCCAGGTAGTCCCGAGCTCGGTGGGAGCTCTCGCTCCCACCGAGCCGCGGGCCGATCGTCTCGGAGAGCTCGCGGATGACACCGAGCACGAGCCCGTCGTCGAACCTGTCGCCCATCAGGCCGTGCCGCTGAAGTCGGCGGCGAACGGGTCCCAGTAGGTGAGCGGGCGGATCTGGTAGCCGCCGAGACGCGTATTCAGCACCATGACCGAGTCCGGGCTGTAGTAGACGATCCAGGGCTGGTCGGGCACGATCTTCGCCTGCGCCTCCGTGAGGAGTCTTGCTCGCTCGGCGGGGTCGGTCGTCTCCCGCTGCTGCTCGAGCAGCTTGTCGACCTCGGGGTTCTGGTAGGCCGAATTGTTCGTGACCACGTTCTTCGAGTAGAACGGGATCAGCAGGTTGCCTGCAGGATCGGGGATGTCAGCGCCCCACTGAGTCGTCGAGAGCGAGTACTCGCGGAAGTCCTTCCCAAGGAACTCCTGCGAGATCTTGTCGGTGGCTTCGACCTTCTCCGGCGTGAGGTCGAGCCCGATCTGCTTGGCAGCGGCCTGGATCGCGACCGCCTGCTCCTCGTCGAAGGGGAGCGCTACGAGGATGTTCCCCTTCGCGCCCGTCGCGCCGGCCGCCTCGACCATGGACCTCGCCTTCTCGATGTCGAGGTCGTAGGACGGCAGAGCGTCGTAGGCCTGCTGGAACGTGTCCTTCTCGTAGGTCCACATCGCAGGCGTCGCCGGAGACTTGATGGGAGCCTGGCCGACGCCTCCCCAGACCGACTGGAGCAATCCCTGCTTGTCGATCGCCATCGACAGCGCCTGCCGAACACGCTGGTCGTCGAACGGCGGCATCCCGGTGTTCACGGCGAGGTAGTGCACCTGGTAGGAAGGAGCCCGATAGACCTTGACGCTGTCGACTCCGGCGAATGACTGCACGCTCTTCCCGGAGAGCGCCGTGCCGAACACGCCGTCGATCTCGCCGGTCTGGAGGGCGGAGACGATGGTGGCTTCGTCGAGGATGACCTTGACGACGAACTGCTTGACCTTACGGGCCCGCTCGGTGTTCCAGTAGTCGTCGAAGCGATCCAGCACAATCTCCTGGCCCTTCGTCCAGGAGGTGTACTTGTACGGGCCGGTGCCCACGATGCCGACTTCGGGCGTGCCCACCTTGTCGCCGTTCGCCTCGATGAACGCCTTTGAAGCGACAGCACCCGCCATCGTGCCCATGGCGAACGGGAAGATCGCGTCCGGCTTGGTGAACGTAACGGTGACCTCGCTCGGCCCCGTCGCCTGGCAGTCCTTGACACGCTCATGGAACGTCGCGAGGTAGGAGCCTACGTCCGGATCGCGGTGACGGTTGAGGCTGAAGGCAACGTCGTCGGCGGTCATCTCGCTTCCGTCGTGGAACTTGACGCCGGAGCGAAGCGTGATCGTGAGCGTCAGCGGGTCGACCTGCTCCCACGACTCGGCGAGGTTCGGCTGGAGCTGGCCCTGCGGGTCGATCCGGAGCAGCGGCTCGGTGACGTTCGTCATCGCCGAGTTCGTATTGAAGTCGTAGGCGAGCGCGTAGTCCATCGCGACGGCGTCGCCGTTGATCGCCCAGGTCATCTTGTCGACCTCGGCGCCCCCACCCGCCGGGGCAGTCTCGGCCGGCGCGCCGGTCTCGGCAGCGCCGCCGGTATCCGCTGGAGCGGTGGTCTCGCCGCCGCCACCGCCACCCCCACCGCACGCGGCGAGTAGCCACGCGATGCTCAACGCGCCCGCTGCGGCGCCGCCTCCCTTGACGACGTCGCGCCGCGTGAACAGCCGGCGTTCCAGCCTCGACTCCGCGTCGTTCCCCTGACAATCGCGCTGCTCGTTCCCCATCGTCACGGCCCCCTTCTCGAGGTGTCCTGTCCAGCCGAGTGGCGTGCCTCTATAGCACGAACAACCCTCTCTGAGCAATAAGACGCACGAAGCGGTCTCGGAGTTGGAGAATACGTTGGTGAAGAGCCAGACCTTCTCTCCCTCGCCTTAGCTGCTCGCGGTCGATCGCCTTGCCCTTCGTCATCTCACTCTTTCTAGTCGGTCGAAGAGCGACTTCACGTAGTCCTTGGGGACACAGCAGCGCACGGTGAGGAGCGGATCGACGACCTGCGAGACCCTGAGGTCGGAGACCACGCTCGAGAGCACGTAGGCATCCTCCCAGGACAGGCTGTTCGCCTCGGCGAGCAGCGCAACCATGTCGCCGTTTGCGAGGCGGCAGGCATCCAGATACTCCTTCGCTGAGCCGATGGTTATCCACTCGGTCTCGGTCTCGATCATCGGCCGTTCGATCGACCGTCCCCTCAGCACCTCAAGGCGGCCGGTGACGACGACGGGTACCTCCACGCCAGTGCTGCAGACCTCGCCGTCACCCATGACTGCCTTCGCATCGCCCATCGCGAGTAAGGCACCTGGCTGATTCACAGGAAGGAACACGTGAACACCGGCTCTGACGTCGCTCGTATCGAGATTGCCGCCATGGTCGTGAGGAGTAACGGTGTCCCAACGTCCCTCTCGCGGCGCGACGCCGATCGTGCCAAGCATCGGGCGCAACGGAACCTCGAACCGGCCCAGCACAAGCGCCGACCCATCCGTGATTTTCGAGATTCGGGTACGCGCCTCAGTGATCTGCTCGCCATGCAGCCCGAACCCTGGAATGAGAAGAGTGCATCCCTGGTCAGAAGCGACACGGATCCTGTCGATTCTGAACGAGAGAATATCGCCGGGCTCCGCGCCCTCCACCGAGATCGGCCCCGTAGCGTCGTTGACGTGGTCGTATTCAACGGCGACATAGAGATCGTTCTCGGTCCGGATCGTCCCGCCTAGGCCGTCCACGCAGTGAATCTCGATGTCTGCGCCCGCGGGGACTCGCCACTTTGGCTCCATGTTGGGCGTGAAGTGGTAGATGACATGCTCTGCCGTGATCACATGCATGTTGTTTCTCCCTTTGTGCGGCCGGCACCAGGATCAGCGTGTGAGCGCTTGCTAGCCCGCTAGCAGTGCCCGTCAGCGAGGACGCGACGGACACTTTCGGCGGCGTCGACTCCGGTGCGAGCCGCAGTCTCCATTGAGACGAACTCGCTGACCCAGTCGCCTGCAAAGAACAGACGGTCGTTGACGCCCTTCTCCAGCACGGTCTGTGCCCGCCAGCGTCCAGGTGCCGCGAATGGGCCTGCGTGCGGCCACTTCTTGACCATCGTCTCGGCGATGATCCCGCGAACCTGCGGATAGATCTCATAGAGATCATCGAGGAAGCACTGCCGGATCGTTTCCTCATCGAGGTCGAAAAGCGCGCGGCCGCGGTCGCCACCGGCATAGACCATCAGGACGCTTCCCTGCTTGGCCGCGCCGGTCGCACGCTGCCAGTTGGCGTGGTTGAAGAACATGTTGAAGCTCTTGTCCGGTGTCAGGATCGAGTACAGATCGTCCCACGGCATCGGCTCGGTCTCGTTCGTGAGAACGCTCAAGACGACGAACTGCCCGTAGCGGATTTGAGCGAGAGCGTCGGCGGTCGCGCTAGGCAGATCCTGGATCATCGCCGGGATCACCGGGGCTGGGACCGCAAGGATCACGGCGCGGGCCTTCACCTCCCGGCTTCCCGAGTCTCCGTCATAGCGAACGCGCACACCGGGCCCGTCGAGGCGCACTTCCTGAACGCGAGCCCGCAGTTGCACAGCGCTACCGAGCGACGCGGCGAGCGCCTCGGGAAGCCGACCCGACCCGCCGCGCATGTTGCGGCCGAGGTCGCCAGTGTCCCAAACGTGTCCGAACAGCGCCGCCATTGAGGACTGCGCGATCTCATGCGGCTCGGCGATCGAGCGATTGGCGAGAGCCCGGTAGATCTCGAAGGCCTGCGGATGAAGGGGCCCGAGGAAGTCGGCGAACGTCTCATCGCCGCGATGCTTCAGCGCCCGCAGCCGGATCTCCGCGTCCGTATCGCCCGGACGCGGTTGGATCAGCCGCATGTACTGGTCGGCGTCGCGCTTGACACGTAGACCGGCCCTGGAAAAGGAGATCCGTCCGCCGATGGACAGGGGAAGTCGAAGGGGCAAGAGCTCGGGCCTAGAGTCTCGGATGAGCTTTCCGCGCAGGTAGACGTTGAGCATCGAGCCAGTGATCGGCATCACCTCCAGCCCGAACTCCGACACCGTGCGGCCGACTACTGAGTCCGGCGGTGGGAACATGTGAGCACCGACACTGAGCGCCAAGTCTCCGCGTTGCTTCGACAGAATCCGGCCGCCGACCCGCCCTTCGGCCTCGAGCACGAGCGGGGAGAGGTCACGCAAGTGGAGCGCGGCCGTAAGCCCGGAGATACCAGCGCCGACAATCACGACGTCCCGCTCCGCGGCCACGAGGGCGCCCACTGTACATCAACCCCACAGCGTGCCGACCGCCGGCCGAGTGCCTTGCACAATGAGGTCTGAGGTCAGTCTGAGGCTCGGCGTCGCTTACCGTACGGCCATCTACGTAACGCGACTCGACTTCGCTCCGCACGTCCCTGGCCGAGGGCACCCCGGATTTCAACATGACCGACGCGACCAGTCGCGAGTGAAGAACCGGCAGACTCACTCGACGACCTGCATCCGCAAACGTTGTCAGAGGGGAGAATGACCCCGTGAAACGACAGGACGTGCTCGTCGGGCTCGACGCGGGGACCTCGACGACGAGAGCGATCGCGTTCACCCTCGACGGGAAGCCGATCGCAGAGGGAGCGGCTACCGTCACGCTGCTGCACCCGGAGCCCGCTTGGGTAGAGCAGCCCGCTGAGGTTCTCTTCGAGTCGGCGTGCCAGGCGCTTCACGCCATCGCACGACAGGTCGATCCATTGCGAATCGCGGCGATCGGCATTACAGGGCAGATGGGCGGTCTCGTGCTCGTCGGCGAGGACGGTCAGGCGGTGTCGCCCCATCTATCGTGGCTCGACGGGCGCGCCGGGACTGAGATCGACCGAGTCATGGCGACCGATAGCCGCCGACTCCTCGACCTCGGCGGGCTTCCGCCGTATCTGGCTCCGAAGGCAGCGTGGTGGAGGAGCGAACGACCAGCGCTTTTCAAACAGGCCCACCGCATGGTAATGCCCGCCGGCTACATCGCGCTGCGCCTCGCTAACTTGGACGCCGGAGGGGCTGTCGTCGACCACTCGTCCTTGGGCTTCGTCGGCCTTTTCGATGTCACGAACGCTGAGGTCTCTCCCGCCCTCTGCGAGCTGTGGGCGATGCCGGCAAGCCTGGCACCGAGGATCGTCCCCGCCGGGGAAGTCGTGGGACGACTCTCGCTCCCGGTCGCCAGAAGCACGGGCCTGCCGGACGGAGTTACGCTCGTCGCGGCTCCGGGCGATGGGCCGGCAGGTTGGTTGGGTGCCGGTGCGGTCGATCCCGGTCTCACCGTGGATACGGCGGGGACATCGGATCACATCGGTATCTGCAGCGCGTCATACGCGCCCGATACGGAGGAGCAGGTTCTGATCTGCCTCCCGTCCGCGATCGACGGCATGTGGCACCTCCAGGGATACACGAGCGGGACGGGGCTCACCCACCGCTGGCACCTCGAGACATTTCCGCTTCCCGGCGGCGTCGCTGAGGCCGAGCGGTTGGCGGCACTACTTCCGCCCGGAAGCGAGAACCTCATCTGCATCTCGCATTTCGGCGGGCGCACGTGCCCATACGATCCGGCCGTCTCGGGTATCTGGCTCGGTCTCACCTGGCGGCACCACAACGAGCATCTCTACCGAGCGATCCTGGAGAGCGTCGCCTACGAATACGCGTGTTACGTCGCGGCAGCCCGCCGGCTCGACCCTGCCTACACGCCGAATGAGGTTCGAGTAATCGGCGGCGGGGCGGCGAGCCGGCTCTGGACGCAGATCAAGGCGGACGTCCTGGGCGTTCCTTTCGCCCTCATGGAGGAGACGAACTACACGTTTTGGGCGCCGCACTGGCTGCCGGAGCGGGAATCGGGCTCTTCGACAACCTGGCTTCAACGGCGCGCTCGGCCGCGCGGAT
>JBBQXH010000036.1:0-11885 GCA_038209835.1 Gaiellales bacterium
CAGACCTGGCGAGTGCGGTAGGGCGGCTCGCCGCGCGCGGCCAGGGCGGTCTCGAGGAGAGCGAGATCCACGGCTTCACGCCTCGCTAGTCGGGGTCACCGACCATGAAGAAGGCAGTCCCGATCGCCACGTAGGCGCCGATGAGGAGGCCCCCGCGGAGCCGGCTCGATCTGCCGTCCGCGAGGATGAGCGCGGTAAAGATGAGTGCCCCGCCGAGGGCCGCGATCTCGATCTGGCGGAAGCCGAGCGCGAGCGGCTCGATCGCCCACGACAGGAGTGCGACGGCAGGGATGAGGAAGACGGCGACCTGCGCGCTCGACGACAGTGCGATCTCCGCGGCCAACTTGATCTTCCCGCGAGCCGCGACGATCACCGCTCCGCCGTGCTCGGCCGCGTTCCCGACGATCGCGACGATCACCGCGGCGACGAAGAAGTCCGAGAGGCCGAGGGTGTCCGCGAACGTCTCGATCGACCCGACGAGGATCTCTGCGACGAGCGCGGTCATCACTGTCGCGACTCCGAGGACGAGCAGGGAGAGCTTGAACGACCAGGCCCGCATGCCGCTCGCCTCGTCGGAGACGTGCATGTCGTGGTGCCGGCGGAGCGAGAAGAACGTTACTCCGACGTAGACGAGCAGCAACACGATCGCTACGGGGATCGAGACGACGGCGAGCGAGTGACGCTGCGAGTCCCCGCTCCAGCTCGGGATCGAGGGAATCAAGAGCAAGGCGACCGCGAGGCCGATCAGCGCAAACGAGACGAAGCTCGACCAGCGATCGAGCTCGCCCCGCCCTCCGAAGACGAGCGAAAAGCCCAGCACGAGCAGGAGATTCCCGATCACGCTTCCCGTGAGCGACCCGAGCACGACCTCGGTCAGCCCGTCCGAGACGGCGAAGAGCGCGATGATCAGCTCCGGCGCGTTGCCGAACGTCGCGTTGATGAAGCCCCCGATCCCCGGGCCGGTGTGGTGCGCCGCATGCTCGGTCGCCTCGCCGATGAGCCAGGCGAGTGGGATCAGTGCGGCCGCAGCGACCACGAACAGCGTGACGTCGCCCACGTGGAGGCGGTCGAGGACGACCACGATCGGCGCAAGAACGAGGGAGGCCCAGAGGAAGCGTCGGAACACCGCGTTGAGCCTACCCAACGCACTCCGGCCCAAACTGCTGGACGCCAGCAGCGCTACCCCCGCTGGCAGCGTTTGTCAAGTCTTGCAGGCTGTTCACGGGTTGCGCACAATCGGAGGCATGGGAGGGCAACGAAAGGCACAGGTCGTCAGCGATCTACCGCTGCGGCCACAGGACGAGAGCGAGTGCCGACGGTGCGACATCCACTGCGACAAGGTCGTGTACCCGGGCGCGTGCCTCGAGCGCTCCTGCCCCTTCGTCTACGCGTACGAGGAGTGGGGTCGGACGTACATCGGATGCATGCAGAAGGTGTACGACGTGGAGATCGACCTCGCGATCCTGTCGGACGCCCAGGGCAAGCGCGGCGGCTTCGGTGCGGTCAAGGCCAAGCGCCAGCCCCTTCCCATGTGTCGCGCGGAAGTCTCCCGCTGCTACGAGAACCGCGAAGGCGAGCTCGGCTGCGTCAACCCGGAGTTCAACGAGCTGTCCCGCGGGCGCCCGTCGTTCCGCGTCATCGCGCAGGCCAAGGCCGACGCCGGGTAGCTCTTCCGGGTCGGGGTGGCCGGGTGGGTAGCCGCGGCGGATGCGTGTCTGCCTCTTCTCGATCTCGTTGCACTTCGTGACGTTCTCGCGCGCTTTTAGCCGCTACGCTGGATTGCGGGTGGAGGCAAGGGGTGGCCCCCTCGCCGGAAGGGGGTCAGGCGACCCGAAGCTCCACCGTGAACGTCGACCCGCGGCCCGCCTCGGACTCGATCGACACGGTTCCACCCATCGCTGTCGTCAGCTCCCGCACGATCCAGAGTCCGAGCCCCGAGCCCGGCGTGTCCCCGAGCTGCACCGAGGGTCCGAAGATGCGCTCGAGATCGGCGGCCTCGATGCCGGCGCCCTCGTCTCGAACGGAGATTCGCACGGTGTCGCCGTCATGCCCGAGTAGGACTACGATCGGCAGATCCGCAGGCGAGTACTTGACGGCGTTCTCGAGCAGATTCGTCACGACCTGACGGAGACGCCCCGGGTCGGCAACGACGTCTGGGATGCTCTCGGTCGCGTCGAGTCGAACGACCGGGCAACTCGTGGAGACCATGACTGCGGCGATCGCCTGCTCGACGATCTCTCTCGGATCACAGGCTCGAACGTGGACATCGAGGACTTCGTCGTCGAGCGACGCGATGGACGCGAGGTCGTCGACGAGCCTGAAAAGCTGGTCTCCCGCTCGCTCGATCACGGCAAGGAGCCGGTCTCGCTTCGACGCATCCAACGAGTCGCCGCGGGCGCGAAGTTGGGCCGCTGCCTCTCGAACGGCCGCGATCGGCGATCGCAGCTCATGCGCGACTGCCGGGACGAGCCCGGCACCAGTCGCGCGAGGCGCCCGACCCTCAGCCATGGATGGCGTCACTGACGACGCCTCCACCTGGGGGCGCGAACCCGTAATCGTGCTCGCGCTCTCGGTGGCCGCTTTGGGAAGGAGGTTTCGGATCGAGCGGTTTTTTCACAGTAGCACGGTTATCGGCCGTTGTGTCAACGGCGACAAGGTGCATTGACACCCGCGGCGTGAAGCTCTCTCAGCTTTCGCACCTCGTCTGCGTCGGGGCCGTGCCCGTCGGGGCCGGGAGTCTCGAGAATTGCAGGGAGATCCTGAAGTCGCGGATCGGCGAGAAACGCCGAGAGTCCATCCCCGAGAAGACCCTCGCGGAGGTTCGCGTGCCTATCCCGGTTCGATCCGAGCGGGGCGGCCGCATCGTTCACGTGCAGCGCTCGCAAACGTTCGATCCCGATGGTGCTCTCGACCTCGTCGAGCAGCCGCTCGACCGTTCCGGGATCGGTCACGTCGATGCCGGAAACCCAGAGATGACAGCTATCCAGGCAGAGGCCGAGCCGTGGATGTCCGTCGAGGCGGTCGCAGATGACCGCGAGCTCCTCGAGCGAGCGACCGATTGTCCCGCCCGCACCGGCGGAGTTCTCGAGCAGCAGCCAGGTGGACTCCGACGTGTGCTCGAGCGAGCGCTCGAGTGCCGGCACGACCCATTCGAGGCTTGTCTCGAAGCCCGAGCCCAGATGTGAGCCCACGTGGAACACCACGTCGCCCTCGATCTCTCGTGCCACCGCGAGGGTGTTCGCGAGCGCAACCTCCGACTTCTCGCGGAGATCATCGTCCGGCGAGCCCAGATTGATCAGGTAGAGCGCGTGGCAGAGGACGTACTCGATGCCGGCTTCCTCACGGCGTTGGCGGAACCGCTCGAGGTTCGCCGGATCGTGGTTCGTGGGGCGCCACATGCGCGGGCTCTGCGTGAACACCTGCGCCGCGTTGCCGCCGATGCCTTCAGCTCGGTCGATCGCAGTGTGGATCCCGCCGGAGCTCGACACATGGCCGCCGTAGAGCACGTGGCTAGCATACGGGCCGTGTCCGCCGGCCCCGTCCGCGTCCGAATGGCTCCCAGCCCGACCGGGTTCCTCCACATCGGCGGGGTGCGGACGTTCCTCTTCAACTGGCTCTTCGCGCGCGGCCGCGGGGGCGAGTGCCTGCTGCGTATCGAGAACACCGACACGAGCCGGGAGGTTGCCGAGTCTGTCTCGCAGATCGAGCGCTCGCTCCGCTGGCTCGGGATCGACTGGGACGGGCAGACGACGTACCAGCTCGATCGAATGGAGCGTGCTGCGGCCGAGGCCCGGCGTCTGGTCGACGAGGGGACGGCATACGAGGACGACGGTGCGATCCGTATCCGCATGCCGGACGACGGCGTGACCGGCTGGAATGACGCGGTCAAGGGCTCGATCGAGTTTCCGAACGGGAAGCTCGAGGACGTCGTCCTCGTGCGCTCGGACGGTAGACCCACCTACAACTTCGCGTCGCCGCTCGAGGACTGGCTCGACGGCATCACGCACGTCATCCGCGGGGACGACCACGTCTCGAACACGCCGAAGCAGATCCAGGTGCTGCGCGCCCTCGGAGCCGCACTGCCCGTGTACGGGCACGTCCCGAACGTCTTTGGAACGGACGGCAAGAAGCTCTCGAAGCGTCACGGGGCAGTCTCGGTTGACGAGTTTCGCGCCGCAGGGTACGTCGCGCCGGCGCTCATGAACTTCCTCGCGCTGCTCGGGTGGAGCTACGACGACAAGACGACGATCATGTCGCGCGAGGAGCTCGTCGAGCGCTTCAGCCTCGAGCGGGTTGGCGCGAGCCCGGCGACGTTCGACTACGCGAAGCTCGACTGGATGAACGGCCAGTACCTGCGGGCCATGAGCCCGTCGCAATATGCGGACGCGCTCGTCGTCTACCTGTCGGAGACGGCCTTTGAGGGCGACGAAGCAACCGCTCGCCGGGTCGCTCCGCTCTGCCAGGAGAAGGTCGCGACACTCGGTGAGTTCCCAGGCTTCGCGGGGTTCTTCTTCCGGCGCGTCGAGCCGGACGCGGCGTTGCTCAACGGCTCGCGCCCGGTGCTCGAGGCAGCCGGGGTGGCGCTCGCCGCGACGCAGCCCTGGAGCATCGAGCGCATCGAGCATGATCTCCGCGATCTCTGCGATCGCCTCGGGCTGAAGCCGAGGCAGGCGCTCCAGCCGATACGGATCGCGGTGACCGGCTCCAAGGTGTCGCCCGGGCTCTTCGAGTCGATCGAGCAAGTCGGGCGCGACGAAACCCTCCAGCGGCTGCAGTTCGCCGCTGACCTTGCCGGACCGGGCGCTACCTGAGGCGCAGCGGGGCGCAGCTCGGCGGGCTCTGGTTCCCGGCTGTGTCCGAGCCGACGACGCAGAAGCGATAGCTACCGGCGCCGACCTTCGCGCGCCAGGTCGCCCAGTAGCGGACGCCCTTCTGCGAGCGGCTGAAGCTCGTGTTGATCACGGCGATGGAGGAGCCGCCCGCCCGGTAGACGAGGATTCGCTCCTTCGTCCGCTCGCTCACCGTGTCGTAGATCGTGTAGTAGAGCCGAACCGTCGAGCCCGTTCTGCCCGAGCTGGCGCTCGCCTTGACGAGCGGCGGCTTCGAGTCCTTCCCGCTGACAGTGAAGGAGCGAAGCGGGCCGGACGCGGCGCCCGCGCCGTTCTCGACCGTGACCCGGTAGAAGTACTTCTTCGCCGGCACGAGCTTCGTCAGCGACAGCTCGACCTGCTGATCGCCGGTTTCGGGCGCGTAGCCCGCGGCGAACGATCCCAGATCGCGCGTGCCCCCGTACTCGACGACAACCGTGGTCGCGAGGCCGTTCGCAGCGACCGTCAGCCCTATGAGCGCCTGCCCTGCGGTCTGGCTTGTCACCGTGCCCGCCGTGGTCGTGGGCGCGGCAACCGGGGCGACCGAATCCGATTTCAGCGTGGCGACGATGTCCGGGCTGACACCACTGACGCGCGTGTAGACGCCCGGTGTGTCGGGGCGCGCGCAGCCGACACCGAAGCTGACGATGCCGATCTCGAGCGGAAGGCCGAAGCCGTCGTTGCTGAAGAGCGGTCCGCCGCTGTCGCCCTGGCAGGTGTCGATCCCACCCGGGAGGAAGCCGGCGCACAGCATCACGCGCTTGACGAAGTCGCTGCCGTAGGCGTTTGAGCAGGTCTGGTCAGGGAGGATCGGGATCGATGCCTCCCGCAGCAGCTCGGAGATGACGTCGCCTCCCTCGGACGTGGTGCCCCAGCCGACGATCACCGCGGATCTGCCGGGCGCGGCCAGCGTCGCGTCGGACGCGTTCGCGATCCGGATCGAGGGCTGGTCGACGATTGACGGCAGGCGCAGGAGTGCCCAATCGTTGCTCCCATTCACTGCGGGGTCGAACGCGCCCGTGTAGTAGTAGTCGGGGACGAGGTAGTCACTCGGCACCGCCTTGGAGAGGTCGTTGAAACCGACCAGCACGAAGAAGTGGGGCTCGGCGAGCGCATTCCCGTCCTCGTCGAGCACGCAGTGCGCCGCGGTCAGAACCCAGCGCTGACCGATCAGCGAGGCACCGCACGCGCCGACGAGCTCGGTGCCGTCATAGATCTCGAGGTAGACGGCGTAAGGCCAGTCTCCGGGCTGGGCCGGCTGGCCGCCGACGATCTGCGGGATCCGTTGGAGCCCGGGCGCCGACTGGGGAGCAGCAAGTAGGCCCTGGTGGCGAGCGCCAAAAGCCGCCTGCGCGAGGAGCCCCGCAGCCACCACGACGAGAGCGAGCACGATGATTCTGGTCCGAAGCCTCATGAAGGAACCGCCTCGAACGTAGATGCCGCCCTGCGGCCTGTCAACTGCCCTGGACCTCTTGGAGGCCTCTGTCCGTACGGGAGCTGATGGACCTCTTGCCGCCCTCTGCTCGTATAGTCCCCGCGCGATGGCGAGCCCGGGTCGAGACGAGCGCGCCTGGATCGAAGGTGCCCAGGCCGGAGTCGTCTCGGACTTCGAGGCGCTCTTCCGTCTGCACTGGCCGCGTGCCTACCGTGCCGCCTACCTCGTCGTGCACGATCATGCTGGAGCAGAGGACATCGCGCAGGAGGCCTTCTTGCGCGCGGTGCGTTCACTCGATCGGTTCGACCGTTCTCGCCCGTTCGGGCCGTGGCTTCACCGGATCGTCGTCAATCGCGCGATCGACTGGTCTCGGGCGCGCGAATCACGTCGCGAAGGCAGCGGAACCGCGGATCTGGAATCGACGATCGCAGGCCCTGCCGTGCCCGTGGGTGGCCCGCACACCGACCCGGATGCGCGCGCGCTGGCGGCCGGACTCGCGACCCTGCCGCCCGAGCAGCGCGCCGTGATCGTCCTTCGGTACCTCCTCGAATACACCCCCGGGGAGATCGCCGACCTGCTCGAGCTCCCGCGAGGCACCGTGAACTCACGACTTCGTCGCGGGCTCGACGAGCTCCGGGGCCGGCTGGGCGCGGAGGCGTCGTGAAGGACAAGGACGTTCGCAGGCTCCTCCTCTCCGTCCCAGCGCCCGACGAGCAGCGTGCCGAGGAGCGCACGTGGGAGACGGTCAGCCGTGCCTTCGCCGAACGCGAGGTGGTTCCGGTGGCGCGCCGGGTGCCGTGGAAGCTGATTGCGGTGGCGGCGGCCGCAGCGGCAGTCATCGGGATCGCCGTGAGCCCGGTCGGCTCGCAGGTCGGTGGCTGGATCCGCGACAAGGTCGGGCGCGAGCATGTCGTCGGAGTGGCGCCTTCGAAGCCCGCGCTCGTCGGGTTGCCCGGGCCCGGGCGGCTGCTGGTCACAGGGCCGTCGGGCGTCTGGATCGTGCATCGCGACGGCTCGCGGCGACGCGTTGGAGCGTACGACGCAGCGACGTGGTCCCCGAACGGCCTCTTCGTCGCCGCCTGGAAGGGGAGGAACCTGGTCGCGCTCGACCCCGAGCGGACCGACGAGGTTCACTGGTCGCTGACACGGCAGCGAATCGCCGACACACGCTGGTCCCCGAGCGGCTTCAGGGTCGCGTACCGCAGCGGCAAGTCGCTGCGGCTCGTCGTCGGCAACGGCACGGACGACCGGCAGCTCGTGGAACGGGTTGCGGCGGTGGCGCCCGCCTGGAAGCTCGTCCGCGAGCACGTTCTCGCCTATGCGGCCATGGATGGCCGTGTGATCGTCGAGGACACCGACTCACGTACTCGCCTCTGGAGGACGAGGCGCCTGCCGGATCCGGTCTCTCTCGCCTGGACCGAGACCGGCCGGCTGGCCGTGCTGAGCGCCGGCGAGCTTCGCGTCTTCGGGCCCGACAGCAGGTTGACGCGGATCCAGCGGCTGGGAGCGGGACTCGGCGACGGTATTCTCGCCGCGAGGCCGGGATCGGAGACCCTGGCGTACTCGGTCTTCTCCAAAGCGAGCGGCAACGGGGCCGTGTGGCTCTACGACGTCGAGGCGGGCCGGGCGACGCTCCTCTTCTCGGGCGCGGGGCGTCTCGACGACCTCGCCTGGTCGCCCGACGGACGCCTTCTGCTCGTCGGCTGGGCGGCAGCCGACCAGTGGCTGTACGTCGCATCGCGGCCGGGCGGGCGGGTGGCGGCCGTCTCGTCGGTGTCGGCGGGATTCGCGCCCGGAGTCGCGGGCGAGGCGGCGTTCCCGCGCGTCGACGGATGGTGCTGCCCACGGTCGTTCCGCTGATCTCAGGGCCGGGGGATCTCCGAAGCCGGCATGCCGCGCCCAGAAGGACCACGCGACCCTGCCGGCCCCAGAGTCGCCGCTAGCGCTGGACGATCTTGTGGATCTCCATGGTTTCCGGCTGGCCAGGATCGATCCCGATGGGCAAGCAGCGCGGACGCCGCCCCGCGGGCCGATCGCACGGACTTCGTCACGCCTCGAATTCTGCGCCTCTGGCGCCAAGCCGCGCACGCCGTCATTGCACGGTTTCCGCCCACGTTGGCGGACGGAAATCCGACGCTACAGGGGGCCCCGCGCCCGCCACTTCCACCGCCAAGGGACATCCCCCCGCGAGCGCGGAACCCGGCTCGTTGTGACGAGACGGGGCGGGAAGCCGGTTGAGGTTGTCGGGGGCCGCCCGAGGACGGGGGGCCCCCCGACGGCGTTCTAGGCGTGTGCTAGTGCGGGAATCGCATCGAGTTGCTGCAGCATCCCGTAGTTATCCCAGTGCGTGAACTCTTCGACGATCTTGCCACCGGAGAGTCGGGAGGTCGTCAGGCCCGACACTGTCACGTGCTTCCCGGTCGGCTGGATGCCAGTCAGCTCTCCCGCGTGGGTACCACGGGCGGTCCAGCGCGTCGCGACGAGGTCGCCTTCGGCGAACTGCTGATCGATAGTCATCCGCGCGTCAGGGAACGCAGCGCGGTAGGTCGAGATGAACTTCTTGACGCCCTCCGGGCCGTGAAGCAGCTGCGGACTAGCTGGATCGTGGCCAACGTAGTCGCCGGCCGTCACTTCATCAACGACGTCGAGGTTTCCCTTCCAGGGCTCTTCGAAGGCGCGGCGTACGATGGTCTTGTTCTGTTCCGAGGACATAGTTCTCCTTTCCTCGGTATAGGGACCCCGCGCGGAGGCGAACGCCACGGGGGTCAAGCCCGAAAGCCCTCACGAGAGCACTTTCGCGACAACGAGGAGAAAAACGACAGCGTTCACCCAAATAGCGGCTGACGCGACAAAGCGTCTTCCTCTTGCTGTCTGCGTCTACCCTACAGGTTCCCGAAAAGTCTGGGCGGGTTCAGCATCGGATGGATCCGAAGATGTTCGCTAATTGCAGGATATCCGGAGCGATGCTATTTTCTTCGCTCGTGTGAGGCAGCGGCAGGAAAATAGCAGGTGGCGATTTCAACCCATGGAATGAGCCGATCTGACTGCGTTTTGCGGTCCGCCGGCTAACGAAAGAAGCTTCAGAAAACCGCACCACGAATTCTCAGGTAGAGTGGTCCTCGGACTGGCCCTGCCCTCAGAGCCCGGCCGCAAGCTCGCAATCCACCGACGCGCCATGCGCGCGAGGCGAGGAGCTTCACCGGCGAACAGACTTCGACTGCGGGGCCAGCCTGCTTCCTCGTCAAATACGAAGTCTTCGTTTGCCCCCGGACATGCGCCCGTTTTCGATGGCGGCGTGCGCTGTGCGGCCGCCGCGCCGAAACGCGGGCTCGGGGAACCACAAGGAAGGGGTGCGAGATGCACGCCAAGGCTGGAAATAGGATCGTGATCGAGGCCGCGAAGGCCACACAGTCCGCACGCGCGGGCACGATCGAGCAGGTACTCCGTGAGGAGCCGCCGACGTACCGCGTCAAATGGGATGACGGTCGGACGAGCGTCCTCGCCCCGTCGGCAGGGGGCGCAAGAGTTGAGAACCTCACCCAGAAGCGAAGCCGAGGAAACCCCACGACCTGAGAACCGGTATCAAAACGCCTGCAGCGGAAAGGCGAGCACTTCCTCGACACCTCCGGCTGCGGTGAATCCAGGTTCGTCCGATCGCCCCGAACACCTCCGTCCCGCGGCCCATTCTCTCCCGCAACGAGACCATCGAAGACAAGTACCCACGCCAGCCGGTCATCGTGTGCCCCGGCTACGAGCCGGCCGATCAGATCGACGGCGGCCAAGCTCGGTCTGGCCCAGCGCTCGCGCCGGCTAAGCCAAGTTCGTCGAGGACGGTCGACATTCCCGTCGACGATGCAGCGCCTGCCGCACTGAACGCTGCTACTGAGCTCGAACAGTCGTCGCCCATACCTCGTGGGCGGTCACGTGGAACTCGGCCAACAAACACGGCACCTCTTGGACGAAGGTCACTCAGCCGGGGGAGCGATGTCCTTCCCGTGAGGCAGATAGTGCAGGTTGTGACACTGTGGCCGGTTCGCGTGCGGGGCGTCCTGCGACTCCTCACGCCCGCACGCGAACGTGCCTACCGTGAGGGACATGGTTCTGGCTTAAACGGCTTCCAATTCCAGCAAGCGTTCGAGGGCGTGGCGATCGGCGCGACGATGGTCAACCTGCAGGGCAAAATCCTCGACGCGAATAGCGCACTCAGGGCGATGCTCGGTTACACAGCCGGTGAGCTCGAAGGGATGTCTGTGACAGACCTCACGCATCCCGACGATTATCGCGCCGCTCGCAAGCTCTTCTGGGAACTCCTCTCTGGGCAGCGCGACCACTACCGAATAGAGAAGCGCTACCTCCGCAAGAACGGCACGATCGGCCGGGGCCTGCTGATCGTCGCGCTGGTTCGTGACGTACACGGCCGCCCACGTCACATCCTCGGTCTCCTCGAGGACCTCACCTGAGTCCGTGCGTCCGCCGCCGCACCGGACGGGCTCGTGGCGGCGCTGGTCGGTCATTCCGAGACGCGTCGCGGCGCGGACCGCCCGATGTGCCGGTCCGCACATAGACTCCCGTTGCATGGAAGCGTCAAGACCCGAGCACGAGTTCCGCTTGAAGCACGGAACGCTCGTGATCAACGACCGCGACGACGCTCGACAGCTGCCGTGGCTCGTCACCTACCTTCCGTTTACCCGTCCCGACGGCTGGACGGGGCATGGCGTGACCCCAGACCTGCGAGCCTCGAGTAGCCCGGCTGAGGTCAAGCGGTGGTGGCTCGAGAACTACGGCGAGCCCGAACCAGACGCGTAACCCAACGACGACGGCCCCAGTTGCTGTCGCCGTCAGCCTGAACGTCCGCCGTCGGAACGTGTCGGCATCGCAACGCGTGAGGCGTTGCTCAAGGAGTGGTCAAACTATATCGCCAGCTCGACGATCGTCTACGGCGAGGTGATCTAACGTCGATCCTGCCTTTGCTCGAAGACGGCGTCACCGATCGGTAGCGGGCGACCGAGCTTCGCTGCGTGTCTGACTTGCCGCTGGGAGCCTCCCGCACGACTTCCTGGCGGCCGTACCCGACCGAGCGGGACAAACACAAGATGGATCCGGCTGAGGTCGGGCGGTGGGAACGGTCAAGGCCGGTCTTCAACCGATGTCGGTCCACGCCCCAAGCACCCGTTTCAGAGGCACGTGGATCCCATGCACGCTGGGAGTGATGCCAACGGGTCAACACCACTACCACGCCAAAACGTCCCAAGGCTACCCATGGGAGCCATGCGGGTTCCTGCGGCGCTTGCGCCCCGCGAACCCGCATGGATGCGTGTGTTGCAGTGCGTTCGTTCTCGTTCGCTACGGCCGCGGGACTAGCTCGCTCTCGGACGCCCTCGCCATCTCGAGGCCGGAGGACGGCCGCGTCGCGATCGTGTCCAACGCCTCTTTGAGCTCTCCCGACTCAACCAGTATTTCCGCATTGCACCGACACGCCAGACGGCGATCGAAGCGGCACGCACAAGCGGAAGCTCGACCTGCGCTTCTTGAGCAAGCGTTCCGATCGGCAGAGGGAGCTTTTGGACGCCGGCAGGGCTCAT
>JBBQXH010000037.1:0-11605 GCA_038209835.1 Gaiellales bacterium
TTCACGAAGGCGACCCGGCGAGGAGCCCGACCCGTGGAGCGCACGCTCACGACATCCGGCCACGAAGCCCTCGAAGAGAGATCCAGGAAGCGTTGGCCCCGTCATTTCAGATCCCGGTCTCAGGAGCAACGCCGTCTGCCCAGGCCGCGCGGCCGCAGACGGCGTCGCCCCAACGCTCGAGGCGCGGATACCCCGCGGGCCCGTCGCCCGCGCGGCGGAAGCGGTGGAGCATCGGCGCGGCCGCGGCATCCGCGATCGTGAACCGTCCGAGGCAGGCCCACGGCTCGGGCCCGAGGAGCGAGGCTACCGTCTCGAAGCGCTTCCGCTGCGCCGCGAAGACCTCGGGCACGCGCTCGGGCTCGGGCTCCTCGGCGAAGATCCCCCGGCCGACCCTCAGCCCGAACGCGACCGTCGAGACCTCGACGACCGCGGGTCGAAACTCGGAGATGATCCCGTCCAGAAGCCAATCCACCGTCGCCCGCTCGCGCAGGTCGGTTGGATAGAGATCATCCCTCCCCTCGCGGTCAGCGAGATAGCGCAGGACCGCGACCGACTCGGCCATGTGGAACTCTCCGTCGATGAGGGCAGGAACGCCGCCGGCCGGGTTGACCGCGAGGTGCCAGTCGGGGCGGACGGCCGTGAGCTCCACGAGTCGCCGCTCGTAGGGAAGCTCGAGCTCGGCGAGCAGGAACCGCACCCGCTGCGAGCAGAGCGAGCGGGGATTGTCGTGCAGGATCACGGCGTCATTGTCGCGGCTCGGCGGGTGTTGTCACACAGGCGAGGTCGCGAAGCCGCGCTCGCGCGCTGCCGCGAGGAGGTCGCCGTCCGCCGCCGCGAGTACTGCGTCCTCGTATGAGAGCTGCTCCACAGATGCGAGATGGACGGCGTCATATGCCCGGAGCCCGTGCTCCTCGGCGAGATCACCAGCCCGGTGGACGAGCGCGTCGCTTGGCTCGATTCGATCAAGGGCCCCCCAGAGGGCCTCCACACGGCGTCGCACCAGACCGAGCCCGCGCTGGCCGAAGCGTCCCATGCGCCCTGCGCGCGCCACCGCAGACCGTGCCTCCGGATAGAGGAGCGACGACGAGAATCGGTGATCGGCGGCAAGCCAGATCCTGGCGACCGTCTGCGTGCCTTCCTCGCGAACGAGCAGCTTGACGAAGGCCGACGCGTCGAGGTAGACGATCAGCGCCGGCCCTCGAGCACGATGTCACTCAACGGCCCGGCTCCCTCGATCGGCTTCGGCAGCCTGCCGCGCCAGGGATGTGGCGCCGGCACGATGACCCCCTCCTTGATCAGCCGATCGAACGTGCGCTCGCCTCGGACGGGAACCACCCGGGCCACCGCTTTGCCGCGGTCGGTGATGACGATCTCTTCGCCCGCTCGCACCTGCTTCACATACCGGCTCAGGTCGGCTCGTAGCTCTCGGATTCCAACTTCCATGGTGGAAGAGTAGCGACAAGAGCGACCGTTTTGTAGCGACATGGTCAGGGCATAGTCACGAACGCACCGTCTCAGCCGGGGCGAGTCCAACGGAGCCGCTCGAATCGCGCGAAGTCGCGATCGAGGGACACGAGCTCACACCCGTACTCGAGCGCGAGCGCTGCAAGATACGCGTCAGCAACCAGATCTCCTCCGGCGTCGGCTCCGACGCAGAGCTCCTCGAAGAGTCGGAGGTGCTGCTCACGAGACACGAGCATGGAGTGCTCGGGTTGCTCCCGAACCTCGCGCATGAAGCCGAACGCGTCGGACAGAGGCGTCGGCTCGACGAAGATCCGGCGGTTCGTCGCCAGCCGGATGAAGCCAGCCCAGACGATGCTGGGCACGGTGAAGGGCTCGCGGCGCTCGAGAAGACGATCGAACCACGGTCGGACGAGGTCGTAGTGGACGTGGTCCGACCTATGGGCGGCGAGAAGAACGTTGACGTCGAGGAGAATCACCGCAGCCGCTCGAACGGCTGGTCGTCGTCGAGCGCCTCCAGAAGCGCTCGATTCGACGTAACGTCGATTCCAGGTCTCACACCTCCGACGCCGGCGTACACCCGTACCGACCGGACAGCCGCGTCACTCCTCGGTCGGGCAAGCTCGCGCCGGAGTGCGTCTTCGACGAGCTGTCCGAGCGTCCGACCCGTGTCGCGCGCCCGTGCCTTCGCTCCCTGGAGGAGCTGGTCATCGATGGCGACTGTGGTGCGCATGATGCACATGCTAGCGCATCACAAACATCACACTAGTTTGCGTGTCGAGTAATCCGCTCGTCCATCGCGCCCCGGGCGATACGCTGTGCAGCCATGACCATGCCAATCCATAAGTACCGGCCGTATCAGTTCGGCGTCGATCTGCCCGACCGGACGTGGCCGCAGAAGACCCTGAGGAAGGCGCCGGTCTGGTGCTCGGTCGACCTGCGCGACGGCAACCAGGCGCTGATCGACCCGATGGACGTCGCTCGCAAGCGGACGATGTGGGATCTGCTCGTCGGCCTCGGGTTCAAGGAGATCGAGGTCGGCTTTCCTTCGGCCTCCCAGCCCGACTTCGACTTCACCCGCATGCTGATCGAGGAGGATCTCGTTCCGGACGACGTCTGGATCCAGGTGCTCGTCCAGTGCCGGCCCGAGCTGATCGAGCGCACGATCGAGAGCATCGAGGGTGCGAAGAAGGCGATCGTTCACCTCTACAACTCGACCTCCGAGCTCCAACGGCGCGTGGTCTTCCGCGAAGACAGGGCAGGGATCACGAAGATCGCCGTCGATGGAGCGACCTGGTGCCTCGATGCCCTCGAGCGGCTGCCGGGAACCGAGATCCGGTTCGAGTACTCGCCCGAGACGTTCGTCGGCACCGAGATGGACTACGCGCTCGAGATCTGCGAGCGGGTGATGGACGTCTGGCAGCCGCGGCCGGATTGGAAGGTCATCCTCAATCTCCCTGCGACTGTCGAGATGACGACGCCGAACGTCCACGCCGACCAGTTCGAGTGGTTCGGCAGGAACGTCTCGCGGCGCGACTCGATCATTCTCTCGATCCATCCCCACAACGACCGCGGCGCCGCCGTCGCGGCCACCGAGCTCGCGCTGCTGGCGGGCGGCGAGCGGGTCGAGGGCGCGCTGTTCGGAAACGGCGAGCGGACCGGCAACGTCGACATTGTCACGCTCGCGCTGAACCTCTTCAGCCACGGCGTCGACCCGGAGCTCGACTTCTCGGACATCGACGAGGTTCGCCGCGTGGTCGAGTACTGCAACCAGCTGCCGGTTCACATCCGCCACCCATACGTCGGCGAGCTCGTCCACACGGCCTTCTCCGGATCGCACCAGGACGCGATCAAGAAGGGCATGGACGCGATCGAGGATCAGCGCGGTGGCGTCTGGGAGGTGCCGTATCTGCTGATCGACCCGAAAGACGTCGGCCGCACCTACGAGGCGATCATCCGCGTGAACAGCCAGTCGGGGAAAGGCGGCGTCGCGTACCTCATGAAGTCCGAGCACGGCCTCGACTTACCGCGACGCCTGCAGATCGAGTTCTCGCGCGTCATCCAGGAGGTCGCCGAGACGTACGGCGGCGAGGTCACCCCCGAACAGATGTGGGACTCCTTCTCGGTCGAGTACCTCCGACCTGGCCCCGTCGAGGTCGTTGGCCACCAATCGACGGCCGAGAGCGAGGAGAACGAGCGGCTTCAGGTGAAGCTGCGCCTGAACGGCGTGGATCGGTCAGCCGTCGGTACCGGGAACGGCCCGATCGCCTCGTTCGTCGACGCACTCGGCAGCCTCGGGATCGAGATCCGCGTGCTCGACTACGACGAGCACGCCGTGGGAGCCGGCGCCGACGCCCGCGCAGCGGCCTACATCGAGGCGGCCGTCGGCGACCGCGTGCTGTGGGGAGTTGGGATCCACCCGAGCATCGTCACCGCGTCGCTCCGCGCGGTCGCCGGTGCCGTCAATCGCGCAGCCGTCCAGGGACTTCTTCCCGAGCTGACCGAGACGGCTCTCCCGGCCGGCGACTGACCGAGTGCGCGTAGCGGTCGTCGGCGGGGGCGTCATTGGCCTCGCGTGCGCCTATTCGCTGGCGCGTGAGGGAGCCGACGTCACCGTCGTCGAGCGGGACCGCTGCGGCGATGCCGCCTCGCGCGGCAACACCGGCTGGATCGTGCCCGGCCTCTCAGCCCCCCTCCCTTCTCCGGGCATCGTCGGCGGGGCACTGAAGGGAATCCTGGCGAAGGACAGCCCGCTGAAGATCAAGCCCACCGTCGATCCGGCGTTCCTACGCTGGTCGTGGCGGTTCTGGCGGAGCTGCACGGAGGCGCAGTACGTTGACGGGCTCCGCGCGACCGTCGCCCTCGGCGAGCAGAGCCACGCGCTCTACGAGGCGATGCGGGCGGACGGCGTCGCCTTCGATCTCCACACCGGCGGGATGGTTGCTGCCGGGGTGACGGGCGGCGGGGTCGAGGAGTACCGGGCAATGGTGGAAGGAGCGCGCTCGCAGGGGTATGCGGGGGCCTGCGAGCTCCTCGACGCGGAGGAGATCCGAAGGCTCGAGCCGGCGCTCTCCGATGCCGTCGTCGGCGGTGTCTACGCCGAGTCGGAGCGCTATCTGCGTCCCGAGGAGCTGACCGGAGGCCTCGTCACGCACCTCCGAGCGTCCGGCGCTCGGGTGCTGGAGCAGACGCCGGTGAAGCGGCTCTCACGCACGGCGGGTGGGACGTGGCGTGTCGAGCTGCCCGCGGAGACACTGGAGGCAGACGCGGTCGTCGTCGCGGCGGGCGTCTGGTCTCGCCGCCTGCTCGCGGGCCTTGGGAGAGACATCATGCTCGAGGCGGCGAAGGGCTACAGCGTCACCGCCGAGGGTGAGGGCACGCTCCCCCGCCACGCCCTCTATCTGTGCGAGGCGAAGGTCGGGTGCAGCACCTTCGGCGACCAGCTCAGGATCGCCGGGATCTTCGACCTCACGGGCATCGACACGTCGCTCGGGGAGCGGCGGATCGACTCGATGATGAGAACGTCGCTGCCGTACCTCGCGTCGTGGAGACCCCGCCGGGTCGAGTTGCGCTGGGCGGGCCTTCGCCCGTACCCGCCGGACGGCCTGCCGATCATCGGCCCGGTCTCCGGCCTCGACGGCCTCGTCGTCGCGACCGGCCACGGACGAATGGGAATCACGCTTGCCCCGCCGACCGGCGAGGCGGTCGCCTCCCTCGTCCTCGGCCGATCCCGACCGGCCGGGCTCGAGCCGTTCGCCGTCGAGCGCGTTCTCGCGTAACCGCTACGCGGCGTCGTACTCGATCTCGTCTCGGTAGAGCCCGTACGCCGCGGCGTACTCCATGTCGCGCGCGACGTCGCGGATGAAGTCGTCGTCATACCCGGCACGGCGCAGGAGATGGAACCCCATCTCCATCCCCGACGCGATACCCCCCGCGGTGACGATGCGGCCCGCATCGACGACACGCGAGCGGCTGATGCGGCATGCAGGCGCGATCTCGGCCAGACGGTCGATCGGCACCTTGCCCGCGCCCGAAGCCTCGACGCGGAACGGCCGAGCTCGTCGTCACGCAGCCGAGACTTCCCTGCTTCAAGCTCGGCATCCGCTTCGCTGACGAGGGCATGGTGCGTCGGTTTCTCCAGAGTGGGCGAACGGGCTGGTACTTCGCGGTCGCGCGGGAGGGAGACGTCGCGGCGGCAGACGAGATCTCGCTGCTCGAGCGAGGGCAGGACGAGCTCCCCGTCTCGGAGATCACGCGCCTCCATGCCCACGATCGTCGCGATGTGGACGGCCTGAAGCGCGCGATCGCCACCGCTTCGCTCACGCCCGATTGGCGTGAGTACTTCGAGAGGCGGCTCGAGGCTCTCCTGGACGCCTCCCGGTAGTCTCGGGCGGTCCAGTCTCGCGCCAGGGAGGTGATCACACGTGTTCAGCCCGCTCGCTGACGTCCGCGTCCTCGACCTGACGACGTCGCTCGCCGGACCGTACGCGACGCTGATCCTCGGCGCGCTCGGCGCTGACGTGATCAAGATCGAGCACCCGCAGCGCGGGGACGACACGCGGGCGTGGGGGCCACCGTTCTGGGACGGCGAGAGCGCAACGTATCTCGCGGCAAACGCCAGCAAGCGCTCGATCGCGATCGACCTCAAGGCACCGGAGGGGCTCGAGGCGCTCCTTCGAATCACCGAGCGATGTGACGTCCTCATCCAGAACATGCGCCCCGGCCTCGCGGAAGGCGTCGGGCTCGGCTTCGACGCCGTAAAGGAGCGAAGCCCGCGGGTCGTCTACTGCTCGATCGGTGCGTTCGGGAAGGTCGGCCCGCTCCGCGAGCACCCCGGATATGACCCGCTCATGCAGGCTGCGGGCGGGATCATGAGCGTCACGGGCGAGGCCGGACGGCCGCCGGCCCGCGCGGGCGTGTCGGTGATCGACCAGGGCACCGGCATGTGGTCGGTGATCGCGATCCTCGCCGCCCTACGGACCCGCGACCAGGGTGCGGACGCTCAGCTCCTCGACCTCTCGCTTTACGAGACGGCCGTCAACTGGCTTCCTTACCAGATCGCCGGCTACCTCGGTAGCGGCGCCGTGCCGAGACCCATGGGCACCGCTCTCGGGATCATCTCGCCCTACCAGGCGTTCGAGGCGCGTGACCGCTGGGTGATGGTCGCCGCCGCGAACGATCGCCAGTTCGCGTCACTCGGCGAGGTGCTCGGGCGGCCGGACATTGCCGACGACGAGCGCTTCCGGACGAACCCCGACCGGGTCGCGAACCGCGACGCTCTCTCGGAGATCATCTCGGAGCGCTTTCGCACCGAGCAGGCGGCCACGTGGCTCGAGCGGCTCGCAACAGCAGGCGTTCCCGCTGCGCCGGTACAGGATCTCGCGGAGGTCGTCGCCTGGGAGCAGACTGCCGCGCTCGAGCTCCTCCAGGCGCTCGAACATCCGAGCGTCTCGGATCTTCGGCTCGTTGCGCTCCCGCTGTCAGTCGACGACGAGCGTGTTGGGCACCGCTCTGCCCCGCCCGCCCTCGGCGAGCACTCGAACGAGATCCTGGCCGAGGCTGGGTACGGCGAGGACGAGATCGCGGGATTACGGGAGGCGGGAGTGCTTCGCTGATTCGCCACGTGAAGCACGTCCCGTAGTACTTTTCTGGGTATGGACGACATCCGCGACCCACTGGAGCGGCTCATCAGAGCCGGAGCGGCGACACGGCCGAGCCGCGATCTGCTCGACGTTGTGCCGATCGATCTCCCGATCTCCGACCGGGGAACACGGGCCCTTGCCGAGCAGAGGCTGGAGCGTGACGAAGAATCGCCGTCCCCTCCCCCATCGGACAGGCTCCCGTGCGATTCAAGTCGTAGCGGGTTCCGGAAAGTCCAGCGGACCTAAGGAAACAGGTCGCGTTCCGGCGGCATGACGAGATCCCTCGCCGCACCGTCGCCCTCGGGTACGCGGTAGCCTCGGATCAGGGCCGCGGGAACCTGATTGGCCTTGCCCATCACGAGCTCGGCCGCGCCGGCAAGCTCGTCTGCGACCGCGATCTGCGTGCCCGTGAGAAGCCGTCCCCGCCCATCCTCCTGACCGCGGAGATCGAGCACGGGGCGCATCCCTGCAAGTCCGATCGCGACGTCGGTCGTGCCGTCTCGCCAGGCCCGGCCGAACGAGTCGCTGACGATGACGGCCGGGGCGATGCCAAAGCGTGCGGCGAGGCTCTCTCGCAACCTTCGGGCCGACGCGTCCGGATCGAGGGGCAGGAGCACGACCCAGTCGTCACCGGGTGTGTTCGATCGGTCGACACCGGCGCTCGCGCACACGAAGCCGTGCGCGGTCTCCGTGATGATCACGTCCTCGCGGCGACGGCGTACCCGGCGCGCTTCGCGCAGGATCACCTCCGCGTGCTGGTCGGCCAGAACACGTTCGACGCGGCCCTCCGATTTCGAGACAGCCTTCTGCGCGACCACGACGACGTCGCCCCCCTCGAGTCCCCCGACCCGATCTAGGGCGGCGGCCAGCAGGCCCCCGAGGTCGTCGCCTTCCTCGATCTCCGGAATTCCGGTGAGCGGGACGACGCGGACTTCGCTCACGGAAGGTCAGTGATCTTGATCCCGGTGTGGGCCTTGTAGCGCCGGTTGATGTTGAGGAGAACGGCGGTGAGTGTCTCGAGCCAGCGCGAGACGACGAGCGGTCCGGCATCGACGACACGTCCGGAGACGACCTTCGCGGCCAGCTCCTCGACCGCGACCTTCGCCTCCGCGTCGTCACCGCAAATGAGGACGTCCTCGCCGAGCTCCCGGTCGATCGCAGCGAGGCTCTTCGAGCTGACCGTGTGGAACCCCGAGACGACCCTTGCGCCGGGGGCCTCGGTCGCCACGAGCTCGGCCAGCGACACGGGGCCGGGCTCGGCCGTGGGCTTCCCGTCCCGAAAGACAACGGCTGTCGCCACGCTGACGGCGATCTTCCCGTCGAGCTGGGTTGCGAGCCCCCGCACCGTCTCCGCGACGCTCGCCGGGGGGATCGACAGGAAAACGATGTCGGAGCACTCGCAGGCCTCGGCGTTCGCGACGAACTCGTCGCGCGGAGTGCGCGAGCCGATGACGACCTCGTGACCGTGCGCCCGCAGACGCCCTGCCAGACCCTGTCCGAAGTCACCGCTGCCGCCGACGATTCCGATCACCCGAGCACCCCCTGGAGTATCTGTCGACCGACGTCCTCGCGCCGGGCCGGATCCACCATAACCGTCTCGCAGACGACCGGGCGCATGCCGAGCGCCTCGACCGCCGGGGCCAGCGCCGCGTCCTCCCGGTCGAGTACGAAGACGTCGATGAGCCCCTCGTAGAGGCGCGCGACGCCGAGCGCTCCCGGTTCGTGCCCGAGCGTCTCCATCATCCCGGCCAGCGGCCCTCGAATCGCCCGACCGCCGACGAGCGGTGAGACGGCGGTGACCGTGCAGGGGGCGGCTCGAATCGCGCGTTCGATGCCGCGTACGGCGAGGATCGGCCGGATCGAGACGAACGGGTTCGACGGGGCGATGAGGATCGCCTCCGCGGTCGTCACAGCTTCGACCACCCCGGGTGCGGCGCGTGCAGACTCGGCGCCCTCGTAGCGCACATCGCGCACCGGATCGGCGTGTCGACGCGCGACGAACCAGGTCTGGAAGTCGAGCTCGCCGGCGTCCGTCACGACGACCGTCCGCAGCCGATCGTCGGTCGCCGGGAGTAGCCTGGTCGCGACGTCGAGGCTCGCAGCGAGATCGCCCGTCACAGAGGAGAGCGGCTCGCCGGCGCGCAGCCGTTCCGTCCGGACGAGATGGAGGCCGATGTCGCGGTCGCCGAGCGTGAACCAGGAGGCGCCGCCAAGACCGCCCGCCTGCCCGAGCGCGGCGTAGCTCTCGTCCTGCACCCCCCAGCCGCGGCTCTCGTCGAGCAGGCCGGCGAGCGTGTAGAGGATGGTGTCGAGATCGGGCGAGACGTGGAGCCCGAGGATCTCGAGGTCGTCGCCGACGTTGCCGACGGCCGTCACGTTCACCCCGCCCGCAGCCTGCGCGAGGGCGTCCGCGAGGCGTGATCCGCCGAGTCCGCCGCACAGGACCGTGAGGTGCTCAGACACGTATGCTCATAGCGTCGTGCTCGCCATCATCCCGGTGAATTCTCCCTTTTCCGCGAAGCGCAGGCTCGACCCCCTGCTCACGCGCGAGCAGCGGAGCGAGCTCGTCCTCGCCATGCTGGCCGACGTGGTCGACGCGTGTCGAGCGACCCGCTCGATCGACGAGATCCTCGTGGTGAGCCCGAACCCGGCGGTCGCGCCTGAGGGAACCGAGATCCTCGTCGACCAGGGCAACGGCCACGCGGCCGCGGTCGCTCAGGCGCTCGAAACCTGCTCCGCAGACGGGGCGCTCGTGATCATGGCCGACTGCCCGCTCGTTCGGCCCGCGATCCTCGACGTTCTCTGCGAAGCGGCGCAGCCGGTCGCCCTCTGCCCAGCGCAGGACGGCGGGACGAACGCGCTGGCACTCCGGCCTCCAGATGCCGTCGAGCCTGCGTTCGGGCTCGCCGGAGGCGCTCGCATCGTGGTCGAGCGTGCCCGCGCCTCTGGCCTGGACGCGGTCTTGGTCGAGGACGAGCTGGTCGCGCTCGACATCGACCGTCCGGAGGACGTCGAGAGGCTGCTCGAGCTCGGCGCGGGGACGCATACTCACAGCCTGCTCGACCGGGTGCTCACGACTCCTTCGAGGTCCAGGGCGCGAGCGAGATGACCGACAGCCGGCTCGGCGACCCGGAAGCTCGCGAGCTCGTCGGGCGTGAGGCGGCGGCGATCCTCCCCGCAGCCCGAGAGCTGTGCAGGAGCGGCAAGGGCTCGCTCGTCACGTACTCGCCCAAGGTCTTCATCCCGCTGACGAAGCTCTGCCGGGACGTGTGCCACTACTGCACGTTCGCCCAGCCCCCACGCCGCGGCGAGCGCGCCTACATGACCGCGGATGAGGTGCTCGCGGTGGCGCGCGCGGGCGCCGAGGCCGGATGCCACGAAGCGCTCTTCACGCTCGGCGACAAGCCCGAGCTCCGGTACCGCGCGGCACGTGAGGAGCTTGCGGCGCTCGGATGCGGGACGACGATCGAGTACCTCGCCTTGATGGCCGAGCTCGTGCTGGCCGAGACCGGGCTTCTCCCCCACGCGAATCCAGGAGTCATGACGGCGGACGAGCTCGAGCTGCTCCGCGGCGTATCGGTCTCGCAGGGGATCATGCTCGAGACGATCTCCGACCGGCTCTCCGAACGAGGCGGCCCGCACTTCGGATCGCCCGACAAGCGACCGGAGGTTCGGCTCCAGACGCTCCGGCTGGCCGGCGAGCTACGAATCCCGTTCACGACCGGGCTCCTGATCGGGATCGGCGAGACGCGCGAGGAGCGGATCGAGGCGCTGCTCGCGATCCGCGACCTCCACGAGCGGTACGGGCACATCCAGGAGGTGATCATCCAGAACTTCCGCGCCAAGCCCGGGACGAAGATGGTCGGGCACCCTGAGCCGTCGCTCGACGACCTGCTCTGGACGGCAGCCGCCGCCCGACTCATTCTTGGCCCGACGATGAACGTCCAGGCGCCGCCGAACCTCTCCTACGACGAGTTTCCACGCCTTCTCGACGCGGGGATCAACGACTGGGGCGGCGTCTCGCCGGTGACGATCGACCACGTCAATCCGGAGGCGCCCTGGCCCGAGATCCAGCGGCTGGAGGAGGCAACGCGCAGCCGCGGACTCGAGCTCGCCCCGCGCCTCCCGATCTATCCGGAATACCTCGCGCAGGCAGATCGGTGGTGCGCCCCGGCCGTCGCGACGGCGGCGCTCCGCGCCTCCGACTCGATGGGGCTCGCGCGTGACGACACCTGGTCGGCCGGAGTCTCGACCTCGATGCCCGCAAGGTACCGCCAGCCATTGCCCGCCACCACCCAACCGGGGTCAGGTCGTTCATTAGCCCCAGTGCGTAAGGCAGAACAGAACCCCAACAACCCGCCGGCGCTCGCGAAGGTCGACGAGGGCGTCCCGCTCGACGAGGACGACATCACAGCGCTCTTCGAGGCGCGCGGCGCGAGCTTCGACGCGGTCACGCGCGCGGCCGACGCGCTGCGGCATGACGTCTGCGGCGACACCGTCAC
>JBBQXH010000038.1:0-11591 GCA_038209835.1 Gaiellales bacterium
GCGTTTCCGGCCGGCATCGGTGGCCTCCACACCACCAGGCTGGAGATCGTCTTTGATTCCGGCCCGTTGGCGGCGGCCGGCGGCACGCTGACATACACGGACCGAAACTACCCCAATCGGCTCGGCTGGAAGGAGATCGTAATCGCGTCGACCGCAGGGGCCGCCACGACTTCGGCGAGCGTGCCATCGACCTCCGAGAGCGACGAGCTGCGCGCCTATCCGAAGAATCTGCTCAAGAGCCCGCTCGACGTCTCGACTGCGAGGGCACACCTCACGCCTGGGGCTACTGCGGGTCCTCCTCCCTCGATCGACGAAAAGGCTCTCAACGCAAGCGCTCGCGTCTCGACAGCTTCGGATAGCGGTTTCGCGAGTCTGGTTGCGAAGGAGAACCTGACCGTCGGGGTCATCCTGGTCTCGCTCCTCCTGGCGATGTTCTGGGGCGCGGTTCACGCGTTCAGCCCCGGGCATGGCAAGTCGATCGTTGCTGCCTACCTCGTCGGGACGCGTGGCAACGCCCGTCACGCGTTCTACCTCGGCGGCATCGTGACGGTCACCCACACGATTGGTGTCTTCGCCCTCGGCTTGATCACGTTGGCGCTTTCGGAGTTCATCGTCCCCGAGAAGCTCTATCCGTGGTTGAATCTGATCGCGGCGCTGCTCGTCGTCGGCGTCGGGGTAAGCGTGTTACGTCTGCGAGTTCGCGGCTGGATGCGCCGGAAGGGCGGACCCGCACACGAGCATGGCCACTCGCACGACCCCGACCATGCGCAAGGGCACGGCAATGACCATCCGCACGATCATGAACACCCGCATGACCACGACCATTCCCACGACCACGACCACGGCCATTCCCACGACCACGACGACGGCCACAGCCACGGTGGCAAGCACCACCACCATCACGTGCCCGAGCCGGGAATGGGATGGAAGGGGCTCCTCGGCGTCGGCATCTCCGGTGGCCTCCTCCCGTGTCCCTCGGCACTTGTCGTCCTTCTAGCCGCCATCTCACTTCACCGGGTCGGCTACGGCCTCGTTCTGATCGTCGCATTCTCAATCGGCCTCGCCGTGAGCATCAGCGGGATCGGACTCGTCGCCATCGGAGCCAAGAGCATGTTCAAGGGGAAGACCTTCCAGGGGCCTGTTGTCCGGCTTCTGCCTGCGGTCAGCGCGATAGTAATCCTCGCGTTTGGCATCGTCATGACGATCCGCGCCCTTCCGGGCGTCTCGTAGGCGCGTCACTCCCTCGCCCGGTCCGCGCTACGCGGGCCGGGCTTGACGCGCTGCCCGCAACGGCGTTGCATTTGCAAGCGAACCGCAAGAGCAGCCGCAGCGAACAAGGAAGGATCTTGCGATGACGGTCTCCCATCTCAATCCGGCAATCGGCGTCGACAGCCCCTCGGCAGCGTGTGAGGCGCTTCGGCAGAGGGGCCTTCGCGTCTCGTCGGCCAGGCGTCTCGTGGTCGCGGCACTTTTCGCGGCGGACGGGCCGGTCTCGGCGGAGCGGATCGCGGACGGTCTCGACGGCCAGCTGCCAAGCACCGACTTGACCTCCGTCTACCGGAACCTCGAGACCTTCGAGGAGATCGGGCTCGTCCGCCATGTCCACCTGGGTCATGGCCCCGGGCTCTACGCGCTCGCAGGTCAGGGCGACCGCGAGTACCTCGTGTGCGAGTCCTGCGACCGGATCCAGGCGCTCGATCCCGCCGAGCTGGACGACGCGCGAGAGGCGATTCGAGAGAGATTCGGCTTCGAGGCGCGCTTCAGCCACTTCCCGATCGTGGGGCTCTGCGAAGTCTGTACGGACAGCCCACGACATGAGAGAGCCCCGAGGGCGAGGAGGGAACGCGTTGTTCGGGCTCGATGACAAGATCGCCTCGCTCTCGAGCGGGGGCTCGCTGGCTCTGGTGATCCTCGTCGCGATCCTCCTCGGTCTCCGCCACGCGACCGACCCCGATCACCTCGCAGCAGTGGCCACCCTCATGGCGAACGGCAAGGAAAAGGCGACCCGGAGCGCCCGAATGCTAGGGCTCTCGTGGGGGCTCGGGCACGCGACGACACTCTTCGTGTTCGGTCTGCCGATCGTCCTCTTCAACCGATTCCTGCCGGATCCCGTCCAGGAGGCGGCCGAGACCGCCGTCGCAGTCGTCATCGTCGCCCTGGCCGTCCGGCTCCTGATTCGCTGGCGTCGCGGCTACTTCCACGTCCACGCTCACCAGCACGACGGGATGGAGCACTCGCACCTGCACGGGCACGAGCGAACACCGGCCCACGCGCACGGGCATCCGAGGAAGGTCAGGACGCCGCTGGGCGCGTACGGCATCGGACTCGTTCACGGAATGGGCGGGAGCGCGGGTGTCAGCGTTCTGATCCTGGCCGCCATCAAGTCGCAGACGCTCGCAGTCGTCGCGCTCGTGCTGCTCGCCGTCTTCACCGCTGTCTCGATGGCGATCCTCACCACGGGATTCGGACTCACGCTCATGAGCAGACCCGTTCGAGCCTCTTTCAACGTGATCGCGCCCGGGCTCGGGCTAGCCAGTCTGGGCTTCGGCATCTGGTACGGGCTTGCGGCTCTCGGGATCGCGCCCTACTACTTCTAGAGGCTTGATGCCGCCCCACTGGGGGACGGTCCCCGGGACCTTCTAGCGCGCGACAGCGGAGCGGTCGGAGCTCGTGTGCTCGACGTGGTACACGGCCTCCTCGAGCAGGAGCCCCACGTGCGAGTCGTGGAGGGCGTAGACCACACTGCGTCCTTTGCGACGACCGATGACGAGGCCGAGGTGCCGAAGCATGCGAAGCTGATGCGAGACCGCGGACGGTTCCATATCGACGGCCGCGGCGAGGTCACCGACCGAGCAAGGCGATTCACGCAGCTGGCCGAGAATTCGAACGCGGCTTGGTGTCGAGAGGGCCTGCATCGCTTCCGCGACCTTACGCGCAGTCTCGGCGTCGATTGCTGCCGGCCCATGATTTTCTGTCATCAGCACGTATGTTAACATCAGCATTCGTTCATATATAAGGAGGGCCACACGGTGACCGAGCATCCGCATGAGCACCCGCACGCGCACGAGCACAGCCACGGTGACGTGACCCATTCGCATGCCCACGATGAGCACGATCACGCGCACGTCGACCACGAGCACGAGCACACCCACGGGGATCGCGTCCACTCGCACCCGCACGCGCACGAGAGTGGGCTCGAGGGCGACCACACGCACCAGCATTAGAACCGTGAGCTCGCTCACGCGGGCTCCAAACGTTTTCTTCACAGGGATCCGCTAGCCTCGGCGCCAGCCGGGGAAGGGTGCTCGGCGGGCCTGTCGAAGGACTGACCGCGCCCGTGCATCCATTCCGCAGGGCCCAAGTATGTCTGGCCGACCGGAAACGCCGAACCCGCCTCCCGAGACAGTTCTCGGCCGGCGGCGCCTCCTCGTCGGCGCCGCCGGAGCGCTGCTCGGGCTGGTAGGCGCGGGGCGTATCCGGGCTGCAGACGACGTCCTCGACGCCGTGGTGGAGGCCGCCGTCGGCTCGCGTGCGCGACCGACGATGGTCGTGCGGGACGAGCACATCGCGACATCGCGCGCGGGCCGTGCGGCGAGCGGAGTCCTGCCCGTGCGCGACGCGCCGCCGTTCGATCTCGTCGGCCTCCACTGGCGTGGCTCCGGCGTTGTCTCCTTCCGGACGCGAGACGTCGGTGGATGGAGTGACTGGCAGCGGGCCGTCGTCCACGAGCTCCCTGACACGGGAAGCGCCGAGTCCGGTGACGCTGGCTGGCAGATCGGAACCCCGTCGTGGACCGGCGGGTCGGACGCGATTCAGTTCCGGATCGAGGGCCGGATCGACGCGCTGCGGGCTCACTATGTGGCGAGCCCGGGTGAAGAAGGCGAGCGCGCCGCTGGGCGCCGCGACGCGAGCCCGGCTCAGCCGACGATCGTCATGCGCGAGGCGTGGGGGGCGGACGAGAAGATCGTCCGGGCCGCCCCCGCGTACGCGGGCCGCCTCGTGCTCTCGGTCGTTCATCACACGGCGGGGCGGAACCCAGCGTCTCCAGGGAAGTCAGCGGCCGTTGTCCGCGCCATTCAGCTCTATCACGTGCAGGGAAACGGTTGGAACGACATCGGCTACAACTTCCTTCTCGACGGTTTCGGGCAGATCTTCGAAGGGCGAGGCGGCGGGATCGACCGCAACGTGATCGGAGCCCATGCCCTCGGCTTCAACACCGGCTCGACGGGCGTGGCCCTCCTCGGGAACTACCAGTCGGACGGCGTCACCGGCACCGCCGAGTCGACGCTCGCGAGCCTGCTTGCGTGGCGCCTCGACCTTGGCCACCTCGATCCGCTCTCGATCGTCAACTACGTCTCGAATGGCCGGAGGCGAGAGCTGCGGGCCGTCTCCGGCCATCGTGACGTCAACGACACGGCCTGCCCGGGTGATCATCTCTACGACATGCTCGACGGTATCGCTGCAGACACCTCGGCGATCGGCCTTCCGAAGCTGTACGAGCCGAGAGCCGAGCGCCCGGGGAACCGGATCGTTCGCTTCACCGGGCGCCTGACCCAGCCGCTCGACTGGACCGTGACGCTGACCGGCCCAGCGGGTTTCGGCGGCGCGCTCGCGAGAGGAAACGGCACGGCCATCGACTGGGCCTGGGACGGATCGGGGGCGCCGGCCGGACGCTACGCGTGGACGATGGAGGCGGGGCTCGATGTGAGACCGGCAAACGGCACGTTCAAGCTCAGCGTTGCAGCGGCGAGCCCCCCCGACGAGCCCCCTCCGCCTCCGGCCCGGCCTGGAAGCGTTCCACGCCGGATTCCTTCCTGGGCGTGGCAGCTCAGACGCTGGCAGCAGACCCCGCCGGCCGAGCGCGGGCCGAAGCCATCACCGCCAGTGCCGCTCCCGCGGTGGTACTGGGACTGGGTCAACTGGCTCGCCGCACTCGACCGCTGGAGGGTGACGTACGGCAAGCGCTCGGGCTAGGACCCGTCGAGACGCCTTCCGCCCGTAGACAACGCGATACTGCAAGTCGATGGCGCACAGCCACGCCCACGGTCACAGCCACGGTCTCTCGGTGGTCGATCGCCAGGCGCAGCGGCGCGTCCTTCTCTTCGCGCTCGCTGTGAACCTCGCGTACACGGCAGCCGAGGCCGTCGCCGGATTCCTGACGAACAGCCTCGCGCTCCTCGCCGACGCCGGGCACAACCTGTCCGACGTCGGAGCGCTCGGCATCGCCCTCGGCGCGTCGTGGCTCGCCTCTCGGCCCGCCACCGCCCAGCGGAGCTTCGGCCTCCAGCGCGCCGAGATCCTCTCCGCGCTCGCGAACGGCGTGATCCTCGTCGCGATCTCGATCTGGATCGTCATCGAGGCCGTCGGGCGACTGTCGAACCCCCCGGATGTCGAGGCGGGGTGGGTCATCCTCGTGGCCGCAATCGGCATCGGCGTCAACCTGCTCACCGGCGGCCTGCTCTGGCGGTTCGAGGCCTCGAGCCTCAATCTGAAGGCTGCTGCGATGCACCTCCTCGGCGACGGCCTTGCGTCGCTCGGAACCGTGATCGCAGGTGTCGTGATCCTGACGACGGGATGGCTCGAGGCCGATCCCGTCGCCAGCATCCTGATCGCCGGGCTCGTGCTGCTGAGCTCCTACACGGTCCTTCGCGACTCGGTCGGAATCCTCCTCGAAGAGACGCCCCGCGGGGTCGACGCCGCCGAGGTCGGGCGGAAGCTGGCTGCCGTTCCGGGCGTGGTCGACGTCCACGACCTCCACATCTGGACGATCACGTCCGGTTTCGCGGCGCTCGCAGCCCACGTGCTCGTCGAGCCGGGCGACGACTGTCACGCGCGACGCCGCGAGCTGGAAGCCCTGCTCGCGCACGACTACGAGATCACGCACACGACCCTGCAGGTCGACCACGCGAGCGGCGAGCCGGGCGTCCTCCAACTCGAGCGTTTCGGGCACGAGTAGCTGCATTTTCGTCGAAGGTCGGCTAGGATTTAGTCGAGGCGAAATCATGGTCGGCTCGATTCTCATTCTTTGGAACACCCTCGCCGGCTAATCCGATGGCGCGATCCCGCCTGACCCGCCGCCAGCTCCTCGTCGCCGCAGGCCCCGTGGTTGCCGCCGTCCCGCTGATCGGGCTCGCGGGCGCCGCCGCTGCGCAAGGAGGAGACGAGCTCGACCACACCGGGCACGAGGACGGCGGCTTCGGCCACGCTTCGATGATCGGTGCGGAGGTTCCCGCGGTCGGCGGTCCGGACGATCTGAATGCCCTCCTCTACCCGCCGCCCGTGCTTCCGCACGAGCCGGGACGGGTCCGCGAGTACGAGTTCACCGCCTTCGACACCGACGTCGAGATCTTCCCGGGCATCAATTTCCCGGCCTGGACCTACAACGGGACGGTGCCCGGCCCGATCGTCAGGGCGACCGAGGACGACCTGCTGCGCGTGCGGCTCACCAACGGAAGCGAGCACCCGCACACGATCCACTTCCATGGGATCCATCCGGCCAACATGGACGGCGTCTTCCAGATTGTCGGAACGGGCGAGTCCTTCACGTACGAGTTCCCGGCGAAGCCGTACGGGCTCCACGTCTACCACTGCCACTCGAACCCGCTCAAGAAGCACATCGAGAAGGGTCTCTACGGCGTCTTCATCATCGACCCACCAGAGCCGCGCCCGCCCGCGCAGGAGCTGGTCATGCTGATGAACGGCTACGACACGGATGGAGACGGCTCGAACAACTTCTACTCGGTCAACGGCCGCGCGTTCTACTACGCCAAGTATCCGATTCGCGTCAGCCGATCGCAGACCGTCCGCATCTACCTCGCGAACCTCACCGAGTTCGACGTCATCAACTCGTTCCATCTCCACGGGGACTTCTTCCGCTACTACCCGACGGGGACGAGCGACACGTTCGAGTACACGGACACGGTGATGCTCTGCCAGGGCCAGCGCGGCATCATTGAGATCGATTTCTCGCACACGGGGACCTTCATGTTCCACGCCCATCAATCCGAGTTCACGGAACTCGGGTGGATGGGCTTCTTCGAGGTGACAGACTGATCGTGGAAGCCGGCTCCGTCACCGAGGAGAAGCGCGGCTCGGCCCGCTGGCGGCTCTGGGCGCTCGTTCCGATCCTGTTGCTCGTCGGGGTCGTCGCGGTCTTCGCTTCGACGGGCGGATCGATCGTCGACCTCCTGGGGAAGAACCCGCCGCCCGCAGATGCGTTCGACGTCACCCGGGTCGAGTTCAAGCCGGGGGAGATTCGTGTCAACGTCCGCAACCCGCAGCGGGACGATCTGACGATTGCGGCTGTGACGGTGGACGACTTCGTCGTGCCGTACACGGTGGATGGGCCGGAGACGCTCGGCCGCCTGCGCGGGAGCACGATCGTCGTGCCCTTCGACTGGGTCGAGGACGATCCGTACACGATCGGCGTGACGAGCTCGACGGGGATTGAGACCGTCAAGGAAGTTCCGGCCGCGGTCGAGACAAAGGGCGCGACGACCGGAGGCTTCCTCGGCTTCGCGCTCATCGGCTTCCTCGTCGGTGTCGTGCCGGTCATGCTCGGCCTCGCCTGGCTCCCTTCGCTCCGCCGCGCCAACCCGAAATGGCTGGCGGCGTTCATGGCGCTGACCGCCGGACTCCTGACATTCCTGGCACTCGACGCTCTTGCTGAGGCTCTCGAGCTCCAGGCGGCGCTCCCGGGCTCGCTGCAGGGACCGGGACTCGTGCTCCTCGGCGTCGCCGTGAGCTACCTCGCCCTCACGTCGGTCGGTCGCTGGCTTTCGTCGCGCGGGAAGACGACGGAGGGGGAGGGGGGTGACGATCTCGTCGCAGGGGTCGCCCTCGCGACGCTCGTCGCGATCGGCATCGGCCTCCACAACCTCGGCGAAGGACTTGCGATCGGATCGTCCTTCGCGATTGGCCAGCTTGCGCTCGGCTCGTTCCTGATCATCGGCTTCATGGTGCACAACATCACCGAGGGTCTCGGCATCGCGGCGCCCGTCGCCCGCTCCCGCATCAGCGTCGTGCGGCTCGTGACGCTCGGCCTGATCGCCGGTGCGCCGGCCATCCTCGGCGCCTGGATCGGCGGCTTCCTGACGAACGAGATCGTCGCCGTGCTGTTCTTCGCGATCGCGGTCGGCGCGGCCGTCCAGGTGGTCGTCGAAGTGGGTCGGTATCTGCAGCGCCGCGCCCCGGGAGGGCTCACGTCCGGCTACGTGGTCGGCGGCTTCCTCGCGGGCTTGGTCATCATGTATGCGACGGGGCTCGTGGTGGGATGAGCGGCTCGAACGGGAACGCGAACGGGAACGGAACGATGGCGAGCGGACAGCTGAGTGACGCGATCCAGGACTACCTGAAGGAGATCTACAAGCTCCAGGAAGGTGACGGTCGCGCGACGACGACAGGGGTGGCCAAAGCGCTCGGCGTCGCGCCTTCGTCGGTGACGACGATGCTGAAGAAGCTGGCCGCGCTCGGCCTCGTCGAGCACGCCCCCTACCGCGGCGTCGTCCTGACCGAGGCGGGTGAGCAGGTCGCGCTCGAGGTGATCCGCCATCACCGTCTGCTCGAGCAGTACCTCGCAGAGACCCTCGGATTGCCGATCGATCTCGTGCACGACGAGGCCGACCGCCTCGAGCACGCCCTCTCGGAGGAGCTCGAGTCGCTGATCGACGCCAAGCTCGGCTACCCGACGCTCGATCCCCACGGAGACCCCATACCGGACGCGGAGCTCCATCTGAACGAGCCGAAGTTCCGCCCTCTAACGGAGCTCGAGCCCGGAGAGGCCGCCACCATCCGGCGCGTGCCCTCCGAGGACTCGGAGCTTCTTCGCTACCTGTCGACGCTGGCGCTCGTTCCGGGCGGACTGGTCGAGCTCAGGGAGACGGCACCGTTCGACGGCCCGGTCACGGTGGCGGTCGACGGCTGCGAGCACGCGATCTCCCGCGAGCTGGCCGGGCAGATCGGCGTCGCCTGACGCGGGTTTTCCGGCGACGTGACGACGCGTGCCGGCGGCTTGCCGACGAGCACGGCAGTCACGGCGATCACGGCCGTGACCAGAACGAGCTCCGCAACGGTCGTCCTGAGAAACCGCCGCTTCTCGACGGCGGAAGCGGTGCCCGCACCGAGCTGAGCTACCTCCTTGCGGTTGTTGTAGAGCCCGAGCGCGAGAACGGGGAGGACGAGAGCGACCTTCGCCAACACCAGCCTGCCGTAGGTCGTCTCCCAGAGGCCGTCCCACGACCGGATCTGCAGATACGCGTTGATGACCCCGGCGACGAGCAGAGCGGCGACGGAGATCACTGCGAGATTCGAGAAACGCGGGACGGCGTCAGACGCCAGCTCCCAGCGTCTTTGACGCTCGAGCAGGAGGGCCGCGACCAGAAACGCAAGCCCTCCGACCCAGACAGCTCCGGCCTGGACATGGACGACGTCACTGACGAAGGAGATGGCTCCGCCGTTTGCATGGCCAGCGGCGGCCGGGGTCAGGACCAGGCCTACGCAGAGAAGGAGTGCCCCGTCGAGCGTGAGCTCCGCCACTCTGCCCTGCGCACGCCGCAGGATGAGTGCGCAGGCGAGCAGGGCGAGCGCGAGACCGGCACGGGCGAGCCACACCTCGCCGAACCGTGTCCCGAGTACTTCGTGGAAGAGCGGCCACCGGAAGGCGTCGCCGAGGCCAACCGAGGCCGAGGTCGCCCCCTGGAGGACGATCCCGGCCAGCGATACGAGCGCGAGCGCCGCTGAGGCTCCAGCCACAACACCAAGGAGCGTTCTCCGCGTTCGCCCCGTCGCCTGTCCCAGGACGAGTGCCAGGGCGGTGATCCCACCGACGCAGAGAAAGATCAGGGCATACGAGAGAAACTGGACGGCCGTGAAGAGGACGGAAACCGTCCGGGGGATCCGTTCGCTCTCGACTACCTGCGCGGTGATCCCCTGTGATCGTGGCCCGGGAGCACCGACATGGAAGACGAACACTCCTGAGATCGGGTGCGTGTCGTCGGAAACGACGCGCCAGGCCACCGTGTACGTGCCGTCCGGGAGGTCGGGATCGAGACGAACGACGACCAGCCGGCTATCGAGTTGTGGGATCGCGGTGGTGTGGACGCTCTTTCCGGCTTCGTCGTAGACCCTCACGGCGTCGGGAGAAGCGTCGACCGACTCGGTGAACTGCAGCGCGACGCGCGCAGGCGAGACCTGAACGACCGAATCGTTCGATGGGCTGGACTCCTCGAGGACGGCATGAGCTGCCGCGCTGGGAGCGGTGGCAAGCGCCATGAGAGCCGCCACGACTCCCGCGAGCCATGCCCGCCTCGTTCTGCTGAGGGCGGTGTAGATCGCGTGCTCCTCCGTCGGTTTGGCTGGCGAAACCGTCGAGCAAGCGGTCGCCTTGGCTAGCCGAGAACCCGGGGAGGCGCTCGCTCGACGCAGGGGCGTGCGAGGCCGCGGACGGGTGTCGTCCCGAGAAGGATCTCCCGCGAGCTCGCCCGGGGAGCGATGATCCGGTAGCTCAGCTCGTGAACGACCAGCGATCCGGTCACCAAGAGCGGCGCGGCGAGCAGCCAGGGGACGATCGATCTTCCCGTCGTCATGATCGTGCCACGAACTCGCTAGCGAGGCGCAACGATGCGCACGGGTTGGTCGAACGACACGAACTGTTGAGTCATGAAATGCGCCGCGGTGGTCATCGTCAGCTTCAATGGGCGGGACGTCCGGTCGTCGATCCAGACGGTGAACCAGACGGGGAGGTCGGCGCCCGACCTGAACGACACGATCGAGACGTTGCGGCCTCCGTCCGTCTCGCTTCCGATCAGCGACGCGTCGGTTGGTATGCCCCAGGGCGGCTCGGGCACCCGAATTGGCGTCTGCCGCGATGCCGTCCACGCTCCACCGGGCGGGCGATCCCAGCGGCGTGGCCCGATCGCGATGCCCGCCGCGCCGCCGGAGATCGCGTATGCGAGTCGGTTCGGAGCCGCCATCCTCCACCGCGTGTCGATCGCGTGGCCCTGCCCCGAGTCGAGATGCTCGACGTACTCCACGCTTCGGAGCGATCGGAAGGTCTTCGCGAGGCGGGCGACGGTGGGCCCTGCCGCCTTCCACGACTCTGGGATCTCGAACGACGCAGACACGGATCCGCCTGTCCGGAGAACCGTGACCGACACGACGCGGGCAGTCGAAATCGGCTCCGGGGCGCGATAACAGCCGTCTCCGCAGGCTGAGGCGCGGATCCGCCCGGCACCCGGGGAGTTGAAGGCAACGTTGAGCCCTCTCGCACGCCGGCCGTCCGGGCTCAGGATGGTCGCGGAGACGGCGATCTGATCCCGGGGGCGACGTTCGACCGAGAGACCAACGGCCAGATCCCCGGCGCGTCCTCCGAGAACGAGATCTCCACCACCGAGGTCGACGGGACTCGCGGCGGTTGCAGCGGCCGCCTGCGAGTCCGACAAGGCACTCGGCTCCGACGACGGTCGGTAGGCGCCGGTTGCTACCACGACCGCGAGTGCGACCGCGAGAAACCCGAGCAGGAGAGCGGCGTACCGCATACCTCAGGTTCGGGCGGCACCGGGCTTCCGGATTTCTAGTACATGTGCGGTCATTCA
>JBBQXH010000039.1:0-11570 GCA_038209835.1 Gaiellales bacterium
CGACACAGGTCGTCGGGCCCCCATCGGCCTACAACAGCCGGTCCATCCAGGTCGTCCAGGCGTCCGCCCAGGTTCCGCAGGTGTTCGGCTGGCCGTCGGGTTACGCCGATCCCCGGATCAGCCCTAAGGTCGACGCATCCGATGTCGCAATCCGGCGAGGCGGCCGGTTCCCGCCTGCCGGCACGCACATCGTGTCTGGCGGAGGCTCGGCGTTTCAGTGGTCTGACGTAGCCCTCGGCAGCGCAATCGCGCTGTGCATCGTGCTCGCTTGTGCGGGCGGGATGCTCGCGACCCGGCGGCGCCATCAGACCTTGGGCGTCTACCCCCCGGTTCTTCCCCGGGTGGTCGGCGGCGGGCGGGCGAAGGTTGCCCGCCCGCCGCCTGTGAGCAGCTGCATGTGGTAGGTGTACGTTCATGAGTAGCCGGAGGCTGACCGCCGAGCTCTGGTCGTCGATCGAGGGAATCTACGACGAGATCCTCGCGCACCCGTTCTTCGCCGGCCTCACCGACGGAAGTCTCGACCGCGAGGCGTTTCGCTTCTACATCGTCCAGGACGCCCTCTACCTCGTCGACTACGCACGCTCGCTGTCGATCGCGGCCGCGAAGGCCCCGGATACGGACACGATGCTCGTCTTCAGCCGGAACGCGACCCAGGCCATCGAAGTCGAGCGTTCGCTCCACGAGACCTTCTTTCGCGAGTTCGGCCTCACCGAGGAGGAGGTTCGATCGACGCCCCAGGCCCCGACGAATCGGGCCTACACGAGCTACCTCCTCTCGGTCTGCTACTCGGGGTCGTTCGCCGAGGGTCTTGCTGCGCTCCTTCCCTGTTTCTGGATCTACTGGGAGGTCGGGAAAGCGCTGCTCGAGCGTGGCTCGCCGGATCCGCTCTACCGGCGCTGGATCGACACGTACGCGGGCGAGGAGTATGGCGACACGGTGCAGACCGTCCTCGACGTCGCCGATCGCCTCGGCGCAGAGCTCGCACCCTCCGAACACGGCCGGATGGCCGAGCACTTCGTCCAGACGAGCCGCTACGAATGGATGTTCTGGGACATGGGCTACCGGCGCGAGGCCTGGCCGGTCTAAGCGGGCTGCTCGCTATCCTCGGCTGATGCCCGCCACCCAGACTCCGCCGCGCGAGCGCGAGCGCGTGCGGCGAGACGATGAGGGCGGGGTCGACGAGCCCTGGCGCGTCATCGTCCTGAACGACAACCACAACACGTTCCAGGGCGTCGCCGCAGCGCTCGCGAGCGTGATTCCGGGCGTGAGCTACGACCGCGGCCTCGCATTCGCGAATCGCATCCACTCGACGGGACGGGCGATTGTCTGGTCGGGCCACAAGGAACGCGCGGAGCACTACCGGGAAGAGTTGCGGGGCCGGGGGCTGACCATGGCGCCGCTCGAGCGCTGATCCCGGATGGGCACGCCGGAGAGTCGCCTCGACGGGGGCGCCGAACGGCCTAGTCCGCCTGTCGCCTGGGTAGCATCCCGTGTCGAATGGCTGCCGAAGACAGCTCGGCCAAGGAGCGGGCGAAACGAGCGGGTGTCCACCGGAAGATCGTGCTCCGGATCTTTCTGCTGCTCGTCACGGCGGTCTCGCTCTACCTCCTCTTCCCGAGCCTGCTCGAAGTGTTCTCGTCGTGGCGGCAGCTGCTCGACCTGAGCCCGTTCTGGGTCGCCGCTATGGTGCTGTTCGAGATCGCCAGCTTCTTCTGCATCTGGGCGCTCCAACGCCTCGCCATGCGGACGAAGCTTTGGCGTCCGGTGATCGAGTCGCAGCTCGCCGGAAACGCGTTCAGCCGGGTCGTGCCGGGAGGCATGGCGACCGCGGGAGCTCTTCAATACCAGATGCTCACCCGCGCGGGCATTCCGTCTACCGCGATCGCCTCCGGGCTGACCTCCTCCACCGTGATCCAGTTTGCTGCGCTGCTCGCGCTGCCGATCCTCGCGGTTCCCGCGATCCTCGGTGGAACGCCCGTCGACAACAGCCTCGAGGAGGCCGTGTGGATCGGCGGGATCGTGTTCGTCCTCATGGCCGTCGCGGGGTTCGTCTTCTTTCGCTACGACCGCCCGCTCGAGCTCGTGGCGCGCGCAGCTGAATGGATCATCAACATGATCCGGCGGCGGCGCGCGCCGATCGCCGGGCTCGACGTCAAGCTCAAGGCCGAACGGGACGAGATGGCGGCGACCTTCGGGAGTCGGTGGTTCGTGGCCGTGCTGACGTCGGTCGGACGTTGGGCGTTCGACTATCTCGCGCTGCTCGCGGCACTCGGCGCGGTCGGAGCGCGGGCCAACCCGTCGATCGTGCTCATCGCGTACGTCGTCTCGTGCTTCCTCGGGATGATTCCGCTGACACCCGGCGGGCTCGGGTTCGTCGAGGCCGGGCTCGCCGGGACGCTCGCCCTCGCCGGCATCGGCGGCGCAGCGGCAGCGGTCGCGACGCTCGCGTACCGCCTCGTCTCGTTCTGGTTGCCCCTCCCGATCGGGCCGATCGCCTACTGGCGCTTCCGTCGTCGCTACGGATCAGTCGACGTCGAGGGAGTCGCCGAGTCCGAGGACACGGACGTCCACCCCCGGGGCGAGCTCGGCGGCGTGCCGGCGAAATGACTCGACTGGCTCGCTGAGGAAGGATGGCATAGAGCCGCGGCGCCGCGGCCGAAGCGGGAAGTACGTGCCCCAGTGGATCGGGACGACGATGCGGGGGCGGAGAAGCGTCAACGCCTCGGCGGCTCCTCTCGGATCGAGGTGGCCGGGCCCGAGCGTCGCTCCCCAACCCCAGATCGGAAGGAGCGCGACGTCCAGGTCGGGGGAGAGGTCGGCCATCTCAGGGAAGACGTCCGTGTCGCCTGCGAAGTAGACGCGAGTAGCGCCAGTCTCGAGCAGATAGCCGAGCGCCGGGGCCTCGATCCGGTAGGGCGGCCGGGTTCCGGGATGGCTCGCGTTGGTCGCCCGCACCGAGAAGGGCCCGACCTGGACGCTCTCCCCGGCGTCGAGCTCGGTGAGCTGCTGGAATCCCTTCCCCCGCAGGTACGGGCCGGCGCCGCTCGGGACCACCAGGGCAGTCGCCGGGCCTAGCCTGCGGAGGGATGGGATATCCAGGTGGTCGTAGTGGAGGTGTGAGACGAGGACCGTGTCCACGAGCCGGAGGGCGTCGCCCCGAGTCGGCATGACTCGCCGCAGGTGCGTCATGCGTCCGCGAAGGGCCGGATCCGTCAGCAGGCGCACACCGTCTGCCTCGAGGAGCACTGTTGAGTGCCCGATCCAGGTGATGCGCACGGGGCAGCCGTCGAGGAACGTGCCCGGGCTCAGACGCCCGTCTGTGCCGTGATGCGGCCGCTCTCGACGGCCGCGACAAGTGCCGCGTGGTCCTGCTCGGTCTGATCGGCGTAGGCCTCGGCGAAATCGGCGATCGCCTCGTCGAACGCGTCGCTCGATCCGAGGTAGCCGCTGATCTCGGCCGCCTTCGCGCTCGACCGTGCGTGGGCGCGAGCCAGAACGTACCCGCAACCCCTCCCCCAGAGGCCGATCCCCTCGGGCTTCACGATGTCGATGTCGAGTGACCCCTTCACATCGCGGAGCTGTCGGAAGTAGTAATCGCGTCCGGCCGCTCGATCGTTCGTCCAGCCGAGAAAGATGTCGCTTGCGGCCTGGGTCAGCCGCTGACCGCAGACGACTCGCTGGCCGTGATTTCGGTACTTCGACCTGCCTGCGTGCGGCTCCAGCACCGAGGCCGTCGCTTCCTTCGCCTGCAAGAAGAGCGGGTCCTCGCTGTCTGCGCCTGTCGGGTCCTCGAGGAGGACGATCATGCAGCGTGTTCCGACGCTGCCGATGCCGACGACCTTCAGCCCGACGTCGATGAACTTGTAGCGCTCGAGAAGCGCGAGGCGGTCGTCCGGGAGGGTTCGACGGTACGCCTTGAAGGCCGCCTGGAGGCGGACGGCGATGTCGTCGTTCGCGGGGAGCCTCGAGACCAGCGGGGGCTGGTCGATGATCTGGCGACGGCCGTCGACGACCTCGGTGAGCTTTGCCAGCGCCTGGAGGTGATCCTTCGTCTTAGCCTTCTCGACGCCCTTCTCCGCCCGCTTTCGCATTTCAGGTGTGAGCCGCTCGAGGATGGTCGAGACGTCCAGCCGTGCATACCAGACATCGAGGGTGTGCATCTCGGCGAAGGCGCCCATTGCCAGGCGGTACGTCGAGACGGCGGCGAGAGCTGCGCTTCGCGCGTCGCTCGCCTTGAAGTTGCGGTACCGGCTGGCGACGACGAGGCTCGCTGCCAGCCGCTTGACATCCCACTCCCAGGGTGCTGGGAGCGTCTCGTCGAAGTCGTTGATGTCGAAGACGATGTTTCGCTCGGGCGTCGCGAAGATTCCGAAGTTCGCGAGGTGGCAGTCCCCGCACGCCTGCGCGGTGATGCCGGTGACGGGCGTCGACGCAAGATCGTTTGCCATCACGATCGCCGACCCTCGCAGGAAGGCAAACGGTGACGTCACCATTCGCCCGTAGCGGATCGGGAGGAGATGGGGCAGGCGGTCGGCCGCCTGCAACTCGAGGAGGTCGATCGGGTCAGGCCGGTCGGGCCCGGGAGTCCACGCCGCATGGCTAGCCCGAGTGGTTCGCCCGCGAAGTGCCTTCCCGATCTCCTTCTGCGAGGCGACCGAACGAGGGGCGGACTCGGCCGTCAGGATCGTCATCGGAACCGGACACTACCAAGGGTCTCTTGGTTGCTGGCATCCCGGGGTGTACGATCCTCCGCTGTGACGGACGCCGCAGAGCCTGTGGTGGAAGGAGCCGGGGAGCCGGAGGCTGTTTCCACCGCCACATCGGGGCCGAAGAAGCTGTCGAAGATGCGACGCGCGTCCATCTACGCGCTCATCGTCATCGCCTCGCTGCTCATCCTCATCTCGGTCTTCGCCACCTGGGTGAAGGTCGTCGTCCTCGACAACGAGACGTGGGTGGCAACGAGCTCGCAGTTCCTCACCGACGACACGATCAGGCCCGAGCTCGCGAACTTCCTCGTCAATCAGATCTTCAGCTCGGTCGACGTGCAGACCGATGTCCAGAACGCACTGCCGCAGCAGTTCAAGCCGCTAGCCGCCGCTGCCGCGGCCGGGCTCCGGCAGCTCGCCTTCCGCACGGCGAATCAGGTTCTCGAGAGCCCCAGGGTGCAGCAGGCCTGGGCCAATGCGAACCGGCTCGCGCAGCAAGAGTTCGTGAATGTCGTCGAGGGGAACAGCGAGGTGATCACCCAGAACGGCGCCGTCGTGACACTCGACGTCAAGCCGATTCTCACGCAGGTCGTCCAGCAGGTCGGGTTGAGCGGAAACCTCCTGCAGCGGCTGCCCCCGGAGGCCGGTCAGATCGAGATCCTGACCCAGGGCCGGCTCGCTGCCGTGTCCAGGCTCATCAGGGTGCTCAAGATCGTCGCGTTCTGGTTCGGGATCGCCGGGCTCGCGCTCTGGGCCCTCGCCGTCTACGTGGCGCGCGGTCGCCGCCGGGAGACGATCCGCGCGATCTCGGTCGCCCTCCTCGTCATCGGATTGATCCTCATCGTCTTCCGTACCCAGGTCGGGACTGCGCTCGTCAACCTGCTCGTCGACGCCGAATCGGTGAGACCAGCGGGCAATGCCGTGTGGAACATCGCGACCCAGGTGCTGCACGACTCGACGATCACGATCCTGGTCGTCGCCGTGATCGGCTTCCTCGCGAGCTGGGTGGCGGGACCGGGGCGGCGCGCAGTCGCCCTGCGCCACTGGGTTGCTCCGTGGATGCAGCGGCCGGCCCTCGTTTACGGCGTCTACGGCGTCATCCTGCTCCTGCTGCTGATCTGGGGCCCCACCCGCTCGACCCGGAACCTCGTGACGATCGTGGTGCTCTTCGGTCTCGCGACGATCGGGCTCGAGGTCTTGCGACGGCAGACGATCAGGGAGTTCCCCGATGCGGTGCACGAGCCCGGGTCGGGCCTCTGGGACCGCGCGGTGGGAGCGGGAAGCGCGGCCGTGGAGCGCGTTCGCCACCGCGGCGAGGGGCCCGGAGACACACCGCCTTCAGACACGACGTCCTGACCTTCGTCGCGCGGTAGTCTCGCCGCGATGGCACACCGAAGCCCGGTAACGGATAGCTCTGTCCGCCTGACGTTCAGGCTGCTCGCGCGCGAAACGCTCGCGGTCTACCGTGCGCGCTTCGCGCGGATCGCTGTTCCCGCCGTTTGCGTGCTCGTTCCGATCAGCCTGATCGAGACGGTCACGGAGCATCTACAGCACCGCTTCGCCCACCACACCGATGTCGGAGTCCGCATCCTCGTTGCGATCGAGGCGTTCGCGGCGGCGGCGGCGGGTACGATCGGGTTGGTGTTCTTCGCGGGTCTGCTCGATCGCCTGATCGGCGCCTACCTCGAAGGTCGGGAAGACCCGTCGGTCGGCGAGGTGCTGCGCGGGCTGCCCTATCGACGACTTGTCGGGGCGGATCTCCTCTACATCGCGCTGACCTTCGTCGGGCTCGCGCTCCTCGTGCTCCCGGGGCTTGCGGTGATGACGTTCTTCGGCATCGTCGGGCCGCTGGTCACCAGCGAAGGCCTCGGTGTTTTCCGGGCATTCCGCGAGTCCGCGAGGCTCGTCAGACCGAAGGTGTTCCTCGTCTTCTTCGCCGTCACGGTTCCCGTCGCCTTCGAGACCTTGATCGACGACGGGATCAGGGTGGCGGTCTGGGATCGCGGCTTCCTCGTCGGCCTGATCGTGAACGCCGGGCTTGCGGTTGTCGTACTCGCCACGGTCGCGCTGCTCGAGGTCGTGCTGGCGCACGGGTTGATCTCACGGGATCGCGCGAACCGCGCCACGACCGCTGCCTAGCACTAACGTCGGGCGGATGCGCGGGGCCGGGCGGGTGAGCGGCGCTGCTTCCCGACCTCACCGACGACTCGTCTGATCGTCGAGGCAGAGACCGCGTTGCCGTCCTGGCCGTATCGCGTCAGCGCGTCTCGGTACGCGGGCTCGCTCGTGAGGAACGTTGCCAGCACAGCCTCCGTCGGCTCCTGCGCATAGAGGCCATAGCCGAGCCGGTCGAGATAGAGCGCGTTCAGGAGGTGGCCGAAGTGATTGCCCGACGGACACGTGAGCGTCGGCTTGCCGAGGTAGACCGCCTCGGACAGGAGCGTGAAGTTGCCGCCCGCGATCGCGCCACGGGCCGTTCGCAGGTCTTCGACGAAGGCGCTCTCGCTGAAGGGGCGGTGCGTGATCGTCCCCTCGACGAGATCCTCGACGAGGCCGTCCTTCGCCCCGTAGACGCGGCACGGGATCCCGCTCCCTGCAAGAACCGAGATCAGCCGTCCGTCGCCGAGATCCGGCAGGTAGGCGAGCAGATGGTCGCCCCGCTCGGGGTTCGCCGCGAGGATCTCGGGACGCAGGATCGGCGGCACAAGCGTCGTCCGTGGCTCGAGGAGCACCGGGTAGAAGAACGTGCTGATCACGTAGTGGGAGGCATTGGGAACCTTCGTCCCGACCATCTGGCGGTTCAACCAGAGGTCGCCCTCGTGGCCGCGCAGGAGGCCGGGATCGTGGCGGCAGCGGTCGATCGCGTGAACGTGGTCGATCGAGATGAGCGGCAACGCGTGCCGGAGCGCGAAGAGGGTCACGAAGGACTCACAGTCGGTGATCACGATCTCAGGTCGGAACTCCTCGGCGAGGCGGTAGAGCTCACGGACGGTCTTCGGCCAGCGGCTCACGGCGGCGGTCAGATCGCGCACCGCACTCTCCCAGTCCTCCGCCTCCGCGTCGACCGCGGTGAGGTCCCACACGTCGTGGGCGGCGGGGAAATGGCCGGCGAGGTAGGAGTACGCGTGGCTGGAGGTGACGAGCCTCACGTCGTGCTCCTCGACGAGATCCTGCACGACGACGCGAGAGCGGACGGCGTGCCCCATTCCCTCGCCCGCGACCCCGTAGAGAATTCTCATTGCCGCACTGTATGCATTGATCGACTCGACGTGTGGGATGAGGCGACGGGGCTCAGATTCCGGCGGCGGTACCCGATGCGAGCTCGGTCTCGTGCGGTATTTCGAGCCCGCGCCGCCGGCCCACGAGCAGCACGACGATCGTTCCGGCAAGGGCGTATCCGGCGAGGACGAGCACGTCCTGGATGACCCCGGCGCCATCGAAGTACAGGATGCCGCGAGCCGCGTGGACTCCGGCACCGGCCGGAAGGTACGGACCGGTAGCCCGGGTGACCCAGGGGAGGAATTCCCATGGCGCGGCGCCGCTCGATCCCTGAGATCCGAGCCAGATGAACACGATCATCGCGACGAGCGAGCCGAGGATCCCGATCGCGATCTGGAGCGCCGCGACAGCGGCCGCCACCGCGGAGACGATGAGGATCGAGAGGCCGGCTAGCGCGAGCACGTCCTGGCCCTCGAAGTGGCCGAGGCCGACCGCGGTGACGACGGTCGTCAGGCCCCCGGCGACGATCGAGAACAGCGCGAGGGCGATCACTCGCCGCTTGCCGCCGCGCAGAGTCGCCGGGGACGTCCCGGCAAGTGCCGAGAGCACGGTCGCGCCGATGTATCCGCCGAAGACCATCGCGAGCACGAAGAAATAGAGGACGAGGCCTCGCGGATCGTCGGGCCGCAGGGGGTGAACCGTCTCGATCGTGAGCGTTTGGCCCTGGGCAGCTGCCGCGGCCGGAATGGCCTTGGTGATGAACGCCGCCGCCGAGAAGCCGGCGGCCTCGGCCACGATCAGCCGGCGCTCCGAAGGGACGAGGGCTGCGTAGACCTCGCGGTCGTCGATCGCTTTCGTCGCCTCGGCGACGGTTGGCACGACGACCGTACGAAAGACATCGTCGCGCTCGAGCAAGGCTGCCGCGCGTGCGGCGCCCGGCCCGGCGACGGCGATCGGGACGCGGTGCGGGTTCGGATTGCCGAGGCTGAGGATGTACGTCGTGGCGAACAGCGCCGTCAGACAGGCCGCGACGACCATCGCGATGACGATCGTGCGTGCGCTCGGTGGAGAAGCCGGGACGCTCACAGCGGCTGAACCTATCACCGGTTGGTCACCGGGTGGAGTACGGTTGCGCCGGTGAACTTCTGGGTCGCGGCGATCATCATCCTCGGCTGCGTCGCTGTCACGGTCGCGGTGTTGCTCCTCATCCGGCGGCGCGCTCCCGACGGGGGTTACTTCCACAGCCATGACCGCGCGGCAGGGGTGTTCGGCGTTCTCGCCACCGCGTTCTCGGTTCTCCTCGCGTTCGTGATCTTCCTCGCGTTCACGAGCTACGACGCGGCGAAGCAGGGAGCGGAAAGCGAAGCGCTCGTGGTAGCCCAGCAGTTCGAGACGGCCGCATTCTTCCCCGAGCCCGCACGGACGAAGCTCCAGGGCGAGCTCGTCTGTTACGGGCGCGCGGTGGTGGCGGACGAATGGCCGCTGCTCGCCCGGAGGGAACGCAGCACTCTCGTCGATCGGTGGACGATCTCCCTCTTCCAGACCTTGAGGGCAGTGACGCCGAGCGCCGCGACGGAGCAGGCGGCATACGAGAAGTGGCTCGACCAGAACTCGGACCGCGAGGCGAGCAGACGCACGCGGCTGCACAACGCCGATCCCGTGATTCCGGCGCCACTCTGGTTCATCCTGATCGTCTCTGCCGTCATCGTGGTCTGCTTCATGCTCTTCTTCGCGGACTCCGGAGAGCGACAGCTCGTGCAGGGCCTCCTGATCGGAACCGTGACGACGCTTGTCATTACGAGTCTGCTCGTCGTGAATTTCCTCGACCATCCGTACAGTGACCGGCCGGGAGGGCTCAGGCCGACGTCGATGCAGGAGGCACTCGCGACGCTTGATCGCATCACGCCCGTCGTGAACTCGAGCCTCGTGATTCCCTGCGACACGGAGGGCCGTCCGACCTCGTCGAACTAGGAGTAGCTCTCCTGCCCAGCGTCGGCGAGCCAGCGACGCATCAGGCGATGCATCCCCTCGGCCCCGACGACCATCTCATCCGGGAGATGGAAATCCGTCGGGACGAGCGCGAACGGGTACGCCTGCTCGCCCCCCATGCCGCCGTGCGAGCCGCAGAGCTCCTCGAACGCCGCGACCTCGTCGGTCTCGAGCCAGTAGGTGCTGTTGACCATGATGTCCGCGCAGTGCTCGAATCCGTCGGTGCGCTTGACGTGCGCGGCGGCGTTCGGGCCGAAGCCGTCGAGCGGATCCTCGCCCTCGACCCGTCCCTCGTCGAGGTAGTTCGAACCCGCGGCGCCGATCACGACCGCGCCGTGCCGCTGCGAGCGGACGAGGAGGAAGCCGACCCCGGGGTGGTCGCGGAGTGCCGGAATGACCCGCGGGTAGAGCTCCTCGAGCTGCTCGAGCGTCAGACGCCCGGGCGTGCGAGGGAAATAGACGAGGCCGAGGCACCCCGAGGCCATCGCCACGACTTCCGGGAGTGGCTTCTGTTCCCGCTCCTGCTGCTCGGCCTGCGACTGCCGCTCGCGCTCGTTCTCGCCGAGGACGACCGCGCCGTCGACATGCTTGCGCTTCGTGGCGCCGCGGACGGTCTTGGCGAGGAAGCCGGTTCCCCTGGCGATCTCGGTCGCTGCGGCGCTCAGGTACATCCAGCCCTCGTCGGTCTCTTTGGACGCCTCGCTGGTCTCGGATCCGGCGGCCGTCTTGATGAGTTCCTCGAGCGTCGTGTCGTACCGCTGCTTGAACGTCGCCCCCTGGCTCTGGCCGTGATCTGAGAGCACGACGAACCTGTACGGCCGTGGCGCACCTGCCGCGGCCGCGTCGATCCGAGAGAACTGGAGATCGAGTCGCCGGAGCACGTCGAGCGTCTCGCGTCGCTCGATCCCCGAGTGATGCGCGACCTCGTCGTACCCGGAGAACGTCGTGTAGGCGACGGGCCGGCCGGCGTAGACGTCTCCGATGATCGCCTGCACCTGAAGGTCACGCTGCACGATCGTCATCCAGGCACGCATGACCGGGTACGGAAAGAGGCCCCGGTGCACCCGCGGCTGGATGTCGAGCCGCTTCTGCTGGTTCGCCTGCCAGACCTCGCGCACGAGCTCGGCGATCACGAGGACGATGGTGCGGACGAGGCTGTAGGGATTCGCGAAGTACGCGAAGTAGTCCTGGCCGAGCTTCCCCTCGCGGTCGCGCCGCAGAACGGTCGAAATCGTGAGGAGGCTGTGGGGTGCGTCACCCGAGTACATATTTGCGCGGCTCGCCCCGTCCTCATACAGGATCCCCTTGCCGTTCGAGAGTCGCTGCTCGATCGCCATCACGTCCTTGATCGCCGAGGAGGCGACCGCCTTGCCCCGATCCTTCTCCCACCAGCGAAACGCCACGATGCCCTCGTTCGACCCGTGCAGGAGGCCCGTCTGGGAGGCCCCGGTCTGTGATGACCAGTCCGTCTCCCAGGCGACCAGCCGATGCGAACCGCTGTGGAGCCAGCGCGCCATCGTCGGCGCGTCGCCGTTTCGGATCGCTCGCTGAAGAACTTCGTGGGCGAGACCGTCGATCTCGAGGAAGAAGATCCCGGGGACGTCCGAGGTAATCGCACCGCTCCGCTTGGCGGCACGCCTGATGACGTTGCGATAG
>JBBQXH010000040.1:0-11569 GCA_038209835.1 Gaiellales bacterium
GCCGTTCGACGACTCTCTCGTCCTCGTGGCCGCTCCCGCCCGCTTCCTCGAGCCGGTTGTAGAGGAAGTAGTCGCCCTCCTCCAGCGGCTGCATGTCCGGCGTGCGCTGATCGCGCCTTCCACGATCGATGTTCAGGTTCGTGAGGATCCGGAAGAGCCATGCGCGGAGGTTCGTTCCCGGCGTGAACGACTGCCAGTTCCTGAAGGCTCGCGAATACGTTTCCTGGACGAGGTCCTCGGCCTCTTCCCGACTTCCCGTGAGTCGCCTCGCCACCCGGTACAGCTGGTCGGCGAGCTCGAGGGAATCCTCCTCGAACCGGACGCGGTCACGGGCCGCGGCGGCGATCCGCCGGGCATCGATGTCGGGCTGGGCCTCGCTCACGAATGCGGACGCTACCACCTCTCTCGGTAACGTCCCTGCAGAGAGCGCTATTCCCGGGAATGGAACCCGGCGCGGGCGAGCGCGCTCACGATCGCCTCGCGATCGACCCGTTCGTCGTCCCAGCTGAGCGAGACCTCGCCCATCAGATTCGCCCGGGCAGATTCGATCCCGTTGAGATGTCCGAGCGCGCCACTGAGGCGAAGGACACAGCGCTCGCACCGAATCCCGTTGACCTGGATCGTCTCGCTCTGAACCGCCATCCGTCGCCAATCCTACGTCGTCTCCTGGGCCAGCCACGCCGTCAGCGCGCGAAGGCCGAGGTCGCGGCCGAGATCGGCCTGCTCGTCCGCTTGCGATCGTCGCGCGAGGCGCTCGAGCGGCTCGAGAAGATGCGCGGAGCCGAGGCGCTCGGCGGTTGGGCCGACCGCCGCCAGGAGCTCCGCCGTCAACTCGGGGACGCTCGCCAGACGAGAGCCGTCCGGGTGGATCAGCTCGGCGTGAGCGCCGAACCGCAGCGCCGCCCAGCGGTTCTGCGCGTAGATCCCCCGATCGGCAGGTGCACCCGGCTCGCTCGTCGCGACAAGGGCCTGGATGAGCGCCGCGAAGGCGCCCGTGATGTCAAGCGAGGTCGGCTGGTCTGGCGTCCGCACCTCGAGCGTTCCGAGCCGAGGATGCGGCCTCGCATCCCACCAGATGCGCGTGTAGTCGTCGGCGAGGCCCAGACGGACGAGCCGCTCCGCGAAGGTCTCCCAGGACGCATACGAGGGAAAGACCGGTGGCGCGCCAGTTCGGGGAAGCCGCGTCAGGAGCTCTGCCCTCGTCGACGCGAGCCCGGTCGCACGTCCCGCCAGAAAGGGGGAGTTCGCCGATACGGCCAGCATCACGGGAAGCCACGGGAGGATCGCCTCGATGCGGGCCAGGCAATCGTCGGCCCCGGGGACGCCGACATGGACGTGGAGGCCGCAGCAGAACTGGGCGTGGGCAGACGGCCCTGCGTACGCCGCGAAGGCGGCGAGGGCGGGCTCCTCGACGAACGCCTGATCGGCGAGCCGGGCGGTGGGGTGGGTTCCCGCGGCGGCGACTCTGAGGCCGGCGTCCTGCGCAAGCTGTCCGACCTCTGCCCGGAGACCGCGTAGCTCGTCGAGAGCCTCCGGCACCGAGGGGCACGGCGCGGTCGTGAGCTCGACGAGTGAATCGAAGAGCTCGCGCTTTCTCCGGGTACCGTCGAAGAGCGACGGCGGTACGGGTACAGGAGCGAGCGTCCCGGCGTCGAGGACGAACAGCTCCTCCTCGATGCCGACCGACCAGGGCGAGCTCTCGCCGAATCGCTGCTCGAACATCGCCCCAGTTTGCCCGCTTGGCGGTGCCGACCAGGTACGCAGACATGCCGAGACCGCCGGGGTTCGGCGATCTCGGCCGGAAGGAGAGGGTGTCGGAGGCCCGGGCAGGCAACGCGGGCCCCCGACCTTTCGTGGTGCTTCCGTGAGCCGCGTTGGCGATCTTCGGCTCTGCCTCTAGGGAGGGTGAGGCTTCGGAAGCCGGCCCCGTTCGGGGCCCTGGGCTATCTAGCCGGTCGGCGTGATCGGCTGACGCCCAAGCTTGACGGAGAGGGTGAGGGTCTTACCGTCTCGATTGATCTCCAGGTCGAGTGTGTCATCGGGCTTCTTCGAGAGGACGACGTCGCGGAGCTGGTCTGCGTTCTCGATCGTCTTGCCGTCGGCCTTGACGATTACGTCGCCGCCGAGCACCCAGGTCTGGCCATCGACGACGGCGCTCGAGTTGCCGCCTTCGAGGCCGGCCTTCTGCGCGGGGCTTCCCGGCCGCACGGTTGCCACGAGGACGCCCTTGCTCACCGTGAGGTGGAGGCTCTGCGCCGAGGCGGCCGAGATCGTCTGCATCTCGATTCCGAGGAAGGCTCGCTCGACCTTGCCCGTCTCGATCAGCTGCGAGACGACGTCTTTGACGGTGTTGGACGGCACTGCGAAGCCAACGCCGACGTTTCCCTCGGCATATCCGCCGGTCTCGATCTGCGAGTTGACGCCGATCACCTCGCCGACGTCGCTCAAGAGCGGTCCGCCGGAGTTGCCGTGGTTGATCGCGGCGTCGGTCTGGATCACGTGATCGATCTGGAAGTCGTTCGGTGAGGTGATCGAGCGCTGGACGGCGCTGACGATCCCCGATGTCACCGTCCGGTCGAGGCCGAAGGGGTTCCCGATGGCAACGACGGCGTCTCCGACCTGAACGCGATCCGAGTTCGCGAGAGCGAGAGGCGTCAACGCATTGGCCGGCATGTCGACCTTCAAGACGGCGATGTCCGTGGACGGGTCGATGCCGACGAGCGACGCTTTGACCCGGTCTCCCCCGGAGAAGTTGACTTCGATCTCCTCCGCGTTCTGGACGACGTGGTAGTTCGTGACGATGTAGCCCGTCTTCGAGATGACGAAGCCAGAGCCGAGTGCTCGCTGCGACTGCTGGCTGGTCTGGCCCGTCGTCGATACGGCCGTGGACGTGACGATCTGCACGACACCCGGGCCCGCGCGCCGGTAGATCTCCTGGATCGAGAGGCTGCTGTTTGCCGCGAACGAGGCGGGCTGGGTCTTCTCGGTCGCTGCGGGGACGGTCGCCGCCGCCTGCTCGATGACGGTCGTGGTCCCCGGATCGGGCGACACGGCGGCCCCGATCCCGATCGCGATCCCGGCACCAATCGTCCCCGAGGCTACGAGGGCAGCGCCGTTTCGCAGACCTCGATTCATGGGACGTACTTCTACCCCCGCCGTCTTAACCGGCCGTGTCTCCGCGTTAAGCCCGTGTGAAGTCTCGATTAAGGAGTGTTCGCTCGGGCCTCCAGTAGGGTGAAGGGCGGTGGACGATCACGGATTCGACGAGGCGCACGATGCGACCCGCCGCACACGTCTCGCCAACGAGCGCACGCTCATGGCGTGGGTGCGCAGCGGGCTCGCCGCATTTGCTGTCGCGCTTGGCGCAGGGAAGCTCGTGCCCGAGCTCTCGGGTGGGCACGATCTGCCCTTCCAGATCGTCGGCGCCGGGTTCGCCGTGCTCGGCCTCCTGTTCATCCTCTACGGCTACGTCCGTCATCGTGAGGTCGAACAGGCTCTCGAGCGGGGCCAGTATGTCTCGCCCAGCCAGGCGATGACCATCTCGTTGACCGTGCTCGGCACGGCGCTCGGAGTCGCGATCGTCGTTCTCGTCTTCGTCAACGGCTGAGGCACGCTGTTCTCGTAAACGGCGGGTAGGATCGGCCGCACACGAAGTCGACAAGGAGGTTCGGGATGAGCACGGTGGTCGGGAAGGCCACGATCCGGGCGGACGGCGTCGAGAAGGTGACCGGGACGGGGCGGTACACGGCCGATCTGAACCTGACCGGGCAGCTGCATGCGAAGTTCCGCTATGCCGACCACACCCACGCCACGATTACGCGGATCGACGCCTCCAAGGCCCGTGCGCTTCGTGGCGTTCACGCGGTGATCACACACGAGGACGTCCCGGACCAGAAGTACGGCGGCATGGTGCAGGACCGCAGGCTCTTCGCCAAGGAGAAGGTCAGGTGGGAGGGTGACGTCGTCGCGGCCGTCGCTGCGGTGACGCCCGAGATCGCCGAGGAAGCCGCCAGCCTGATCGAGGTGGACTACGAGCTTCTTCCTCCGGTGGTCGATTTCGAGGCTTCGATGGCCGAAGGTGCTCTCCTCATTCACGAGGACTGGGAATCGGATTCCGGCGACGAGAGCATGGGGCGCGACCGCAACACCCTCGGGTACTCGACGATCGTCAAGGGCGATGCGGGCGCCGCGATGGCCGGTGCCGACGTCGTCGTGCGAAACCGCTACGTGAGCGACTGCTCGCAGGGAGTGCCGATCGAGCCGCGCGCCGTCATCGCCCAGTGGCAGGGCGGAAAGGTGACAGTGTGGACGTCGACCCAGGTGCCCTATGCGGCCCGCGCGGGTGTCGCGCACACGCTGCAGGTCCCGGAGTCGAACGTTCGGATCGTCGTCCCGCTGCTCGGCGGCGGCTTCGGCGCGAAGTGCGACTTCCACTTCGAGGGCCACATCGCCGCGCTCGCGCGCGCCGCGCGAAGGCCGGTGAAGCTCGTGTTCTCCCGCCGGGAGGAGTTCGTCGCGATCGGCCATCGCCGGGAAGGCATCGTCATCGAGGTGGAGACCGGTGCCAGCCGCGACGGCACGCTCGTCGCGCGGCGAGCGCGCCTCGTGCTGGACAAGGGCGCCTACTGCGGCGAGGGCGGGTTCTTCGCGCAGATGGCCGCCATGCACGCCTGCGGTCCGTACAAGATCGAGAACGTGAGCGTCGAGTCATATTTGAACTACTCGAACACCCAACCCTCGAGCTCGATCCGGGCTCCGACCGCGCCGCAGGTGTGCTGGGCGCTCGAGCAGCACATGGACGAGCTGGCCCGCGCGCTCGACCTCGATCCGGTCGATCTGCGGCGCAAGACGCTGATCGAGGACGGAGCGGAGGGCCCGACCCGACAGGTCTTCGAGAACCTCGCGATGAAGGAGACGCTCGAGCAGGCGGTGGAGCTGATCGGCTACGGGCAGGAGCTTCCCGAGGACGAGGCGATCGGCGTCGCGTGCGGCTGGTGGCCCTGCTTCGGGGCCGCGTCCGGGGCGTACGTGAACCTGAACCCGGACGGCACCGCCACGATCGTGACCGGCGCCCAGGAGAACGGGACCGGGGCAGTGATGGCGCTCCCGATCCTCGCGGCAGAGCAGCTCGGGCTGCAGCCGGAGGACTTCTCGCTTCTCTACCAGGACACCGACGCTGCTCCGTCGGACATGGGCTCGTGCGGCTCGCAGACGACGTTCAACAGCGGCCGTGCGGTTGTCGAAGCGTCGATCGACCTTCGCGAGCAGCTGCTCGACGCAGCATCCTCCGAGCTCGAGGTCGATCGCGGTGATCTGGAGCTCGTTGACGGCGCCGTGCGCGTGAAGGGCGCCCCGGACAAGGCGGTGACGATCGCCGACCTGGCCGGCTCGGGCACCACGTTTCACGGCAAGGGCTCGGGCGACGTCCCCGAAGCACCTGCATGCGAGACGGAGGGGTGCGTGGGCCTTCTCGGGAACGAGTCGTTCCTCTCTCCCCAGCTGATCACCCACGCAGCGCACGTCAAGGTCGACCGCGGTACCGGGGTCGTTCGCGTCCTGCGGGTCGCGGCCGCCCACGACTGCGGCACGATCGTGAACCCGATCGGCGCTAACGGGCAGGTCACAGGCGGCGTCGTGATGGGCGTCGGGCAGGCGCTCAGCGAGAGCACACAGATCGACGAGAACGGGAGACAGCGCAACCCCTTCCTGCTCGACTACAAGCTGGTGACGGCGGCGGACGCGCCTCAGATCGACATCGCGTGGGTCGAGACGATGACGCCGAACGCGGGTCCGAAGGGATCGAAAGGCGTCGGCGAGCCGCCCTGCGTGGCCACCGCGGGGGCGATCGCGAACGCGATCACGAAGGTGATCGGCAGGCCGGTGCGCCGGCTGCCGATGACCCCTGAGCGTGTGTGGGCAGCGACCTTCGGGGAGGAGGAGTAATGGCGCGCCAGTACTTCGAGCCCGGCACCGTCGACGAGGCGCTGTCAGTGCTCGCTGAGCACCCCGGTGCGGATCTCGTCGCGGGTGGGACCGACCTCGTCGTCGGGGCCCGGCAGGGAAAGCGCCCCCTCGGCGACACGCTTGTCGCGATTCACCGCATCGGTGATCTCTCGGACCTCTCCGAGACAGACGGAGGCGGCCTCCGGATCGGTGCGCTCGTCAGCCACGCCGAGCTCGAGTCCTCACCGCTCATCAGGGAACGCTGGAGCGCGCTCTCGGACGGGTCGATCCTCGTTGGCTCTCCCGCGACGCGCAATGCCGGCACGCTCGGCGGGAACGTTGCGAACGCGTCGCCGGCGATGGATACGGGGAGCCCGCTGCTCGTCTTCGATGCGTCGGTCGAGCTCACGTCTACCGATGGGAAGCGGTCCGTTCCGCTCTCCGAGTTCTTCCAGGGGCCGGGCAAGACGACGCGCGGTCCGAGCGAGCTCGTCACCGCCGTCGACGTGCCTCCGCGTCCGGTCGGAAGCGTCGGAAGCGCATACGTGCGCCTGGAGTATCGGCTCGCGATGGAGATCGCCGTTGTCGGAGCGGCGGCCCTGCTCGCGCTGGACGGAGGCGGGAGAGTCGTCGAGGGCAGAGTGGCACTCACGTCGGTCGCGCCCGTGTGCCTGCGTGTTCCCGAAGCCGAGCGCCTGCTGGCCGGGGCGGATGCGACCGAGGAGACGTTCGCGGCCGCCGCCGCTGCCGCGGGCCTGGCTGCGAAGCCGATCGACGACGTTCGCGCGTCGGCCGAGTACCGCCGGGCGATGGTTTCCGTCATTGCGAGGCGCGCGCTCGAGCGTGCTCACGAGAGAGCGAGGGAGGCAGCGTGACGTACCCCGTGACACTGAGCGTCAATGGCATCGCGTACGACGTAGCGATCGAGCCGCACCGTTCGCTGCTGTCGGTCGTTCGTACCGAGGTGGGGCTCACAGGATCGAAGGAGGGCTGCGACGATTCCGAATGCGGCGCCTGCATGATGCTGCTCGACGGGCAGCCCGTGAACTCGTGCTCCTACCTCGCCGTTCAGGCGAGCGGACGGGAGATCACGACGGTCGAGGGTCTCGCGAACGGGGACGACCTCGCGCCGCTCCAGCGGCTCTTCCTCGAGGAAGGCGGGGTGCAGTGCGGCTTCTGCACTCCCGGGATGCTGATCTCGGCGACAGCGCTCCTGTCGCAGAACTCGAGCCCGAGCGAGGATGAGGTACGCCTCGCCCTCGGAGGCAACCTCTGCCGGTGCACGGGCTACGGCAACATCGTGAAGGCCGTCATGCGAGCGGCCGACGAGCTTCCCGCCTGACGTATTCGCGTATTCGGGGTCAGGTCTTGCAGTGCAACAATTCCCTTCGTGCTTCGATTGAATGTGGCATCGCAAGACCTGACCCCGTGACGTGAGCTGGGTCGACGGCCTCGTTCTCGCCTGGGTTGCGCTGTCCGCGATCGTCGGGTTTCAGCGGGGTCTAACGGCCCAGTTCCTGTCCCTGGCCGGGCTTGCGCTCGGAGGGTTCCTTGGCGCCCGCCTCGGGCCGATCTTCCTCCCCGACGGTGACAGTTCGCCCTGGGTCCCGTTTGCCAGCCTGATCGGCGCCGTCGTGGGTGCGCTGCTCCTGCAGGCGACGGCGAGCCTGCTCGGGACGAAAGTGCGCTGGGCCATCTCCCGAGGGCCGTTTCGTCTCGCCGACTCGGCCGGCGGTGTGATTATCGGGATCGGAGTCGGCCTGGCCGTCGCATGGCTGGGTGCGGTCGCGGCGCTGCAGATCGAAGGCGCCGGGCTTCGTCGCACCGTCGAGCGGTCGTCGATCCTTTCCGGGATCGTCGATGTCGTCCCGCCGCGTTCCGTTCTCAGGACACTCGCCCGCCTGGATCCACTCCCTCTCATCTCAGCGCCGCCTGACCTGAGCCTGCCCCGGCCTGACGGAAGCGTCCTCGCGAGCTCCGTTACCCGCGAGGCCGGACTCGGCGTGCTCAAAGTCGAGAGCGTCGCCTGTGGCGCCGGCGTCCAGGGATCCGGCTGGGTGATCCGCCGAACCCTCGTCGTGACGAACGCCCACGTGATCGCCGGCGGCGAGCAGATTCGCGTGGCGGCGCCGAACGGCCAGGTTCTCGCCGCCACTCCCGTCTACCGCGACGTGCGAAACGACGTCGCTGTGCTCCGGGTGAGTGGCCTCAGCGTCACGCCGCTCGGGGTCTCGATGAAGGTTCCAGACGATGAGCAGGTCGCCCTGCTCGGATACCCTAGGGACGGGCCGCTCATCGTGGTGTCGGCGACTGCCGGCCGTCCGACCAACGTCTTCACTCCCGATGCCTACGGCCGCCACACCCGCCTCCGAACAGTGATCCCGCTTCGAGGAAAGGTGCAACGAGGCGACAGCGGCGGTCCTGTCATCAACGCCAAGGGTCGCGTCGTCGGGATGATGTTCGCCGCGAGCACGCGTGGCGGAGGCGGGTTCGGCGTCCCGATCGCAAAGATCGTCGACGCACTGGACTCTCCGCTCAGACCAGTCGATCCGGGGCCATGCTCGTGACGGACGGGCGCGCGTGAAGGCGATGCGGGAGGATGACGCATGACCGAGTTCAAGGCGTTCGTCGTCGAGCAGGTCGGTGACGATGCGATTCGCGAGGAGCGGACGCTCTCCGTCGACGACCTGCCGGCTGACGAGGTGACGATTCGGGTCGAATACTCGGGCGTCAACTACAAGGACGGTCTCGCCACGATCGCGGGCGGCAAGGTCGCTCGCATCTCACCGCTCATCCCGGGGGTCGACATGGCCGGAGAGGTGGTCGCCTCCCTGACGCCCGAGATACCTGTGGGATCGAAGGTGATCGCCCATGCCTATGGGCTCGGCGTCGACCACCATGGCGGGTTCGCCGAGCTTGCACGCGTCCCGGCGGGCTGGGTCGTGCCGCTGCCCGACGGATTGACGACCCGCGAGGCCATGGTGCTCGGGACGGCGGGATTCACCGCGGCGCTGTCCATCGACGCGCTCGAGCGACACGGTGTCGGGCCCGGGGACGGGCCGATGCTCGTCACCGGCGCCACGGGTGGCGTCGGGAGCGCGGCCGTCGCGATGCTGGCGACTCGGGGCTACGAGGTGGTCGCGAGCACCGGCAAGAGCGACGCACGAGACTGGCTCGAGTCCTTGGGCGCCGCCGATGTTCTTCCTGGCGAGGAGATCACAGAGGCTCCTCCAAAGCCACTCGCAAGCGAGCGGTGGGCCGGGGCGATCGATCCCGTGGGAGGTGCGACGCTTCCGTACGTGCTTCGGACCCTGCGCTACGGCGGAGCCGTCGCGGCGAGCGGCAACGCCGGCGGAATCGCGCTCGAGACCACCGTGCTGCCGTTCATCCTGCGCGGTGTCGCGCTGATCGGGATCGATTCGGCGCAGACGCCGATCGAGTCGCGCCGAGCACTGTGGTCGCGACTCGCCGACGACCTGCGTCCCCCGGACCTCGACCGACTCGTGGATGCAGAGATCGGCTTGGATGAGCTGGAGCCCGCGCTCGACCGGATCCTGGCCGGAAGCATGCGCGGCCGGACTCTCATCCGTCTGACGTAGCCGAGCCCTCGACCGTCACCGAAGCCAGCCGGCGAGCTCACGAACGAACCGTGGGTCGATCGTGTGTCCCATCGGCGATTCCCGGTAGGTCACGTCTGCCCCGGCTGTCTCGAGGCGCTCCTTCGCTTGCCTGCCCCACTCGACGCCGATTACCTCATCGGTGGATCCGTGACCGATCGCCACCCGCAGAGCCTCACGGCCGGTGAGGTCGAGCTCGAAGCCCTCGACGGTCGGCATGAAACCCGACAGGGCGATGATCCCGGCCGGCGCCGGCCGGGATCGGCCGAGACCGAGGGCGTACGACATGACCGAGCCCTGGGAGAAGCCCCCGATGACCGTTCGGTCGATCGGGACGCCGGTCAGCGCCGGGAGTTCGTCGAGCCATTCGGAGACGAGCTCGTACGTCGGCAGGAACGTCGCGGGATCCGGATAGCCGATCTCCCGCACGGCGTACCAATGAGCGCCTCCGGGTGGCAGCGAGAGCGGCCCGCGCAGGGCGATTCCGACGAGCCGCCCTGCAGGGTCGAGGGCATCGAAGAGCGGGTAGAGGTCGTGCTCGTCGGCGCCGCGGCCGTGGAGGAGGACGAGGGCTCCCTCGGGCTCGCCCGCCGGCTCGCGCCGTCGGTGGACGAGGCTGCTCATCGGGCCGACCACTCCGCGCGTGGATCAGGGAGCGGCGTGAGGATCGGCTCGACCTTCTCGCGGAGCTGCTCGAAGGCCGGGGGCAGGATCAGGGTCTCACCGAGATGCTCGAGATCCTCGTCGGTAGTGAAGCCCGGGCCGATCGTGGCGATCTCGAACAGAACTCCGCTCGGCTCGCGAAAGTAGATCGAGCGAAACCAGAAGCGGTCGATGATCGGGGTCGGATGCGCGCCGGTCTGCGCGACTCTCTCGCGCCAGCGCTCGTGATTCTCCATGGTCGAAGCCCAGGCGACGTGGTGAACGGTTCCTGCGCCCGGGACGCCCGGCTCGGCCGGAGGTGCGTCGTAGGCATAGAAGCCCCCACGGCTCGTGCCGCGCACCTCCCACTCGTCCTCGCCTGCCGGAGCGAAGGCCAGCGTTTCTTCGAGGAAGCGGCGGCTCGTGTCGGGCTCGCGCGCGAAGGCGCGGACGCCGTCGAATCCCTGGAGTGCAAGCTCCGCGGGTATCTCGGGGTGCTTCGCGACGAGCGGTTCGTCGTCCGTCGTGACCACTGCGAGCTCGTGGCCGAGGCCCTCGGGATCGGCAAAGCGAAGGCTGGCGGCGTCGCGGTCGACTGTGATGGCTTCGGCTCCCAGACGAGCGGCCCAGAAGTCGAGCGCCTCGGCCGAGGCGACGCGCCAGATGACGCGATGAACCATTCCGGCACCCGGACGGCCGCGGGCGGCACCGGGATACTCGAAGAAGGTGATGTCGGACCCAGGCGTGCCGCGTTCGTCCGCGTAGAAGAGGTGATACACGGTCGGATCGTCCTGGTTGACCGTCTTCTTCACCATCCGCAGGCCGAGCACCCGCGTGTAGAAGTCGACGTTACGCGGGGCGTTGCCGGTGATTGCCGTGACATGGTGTACACCTTCGAAGTTCATGACGTCCCTCCTGGTCAGGTCAGCGAGAACGCGAGCACCGCGGCGGCCGCGACCACGTAGAGAACGGAGAGGAGCGCCAGCCCCTGGCGGTCGGCTCTCACCGCGCTCGCGATATCGCCCCTTGCGTCAACCCAAGAATTGCGCACGATCACCGCCAGGGTGAGGACGACGAAGCCGTAGAGCAGGAGCTTCAGCGAGTACGTGACGCGCGGACGTGATACGGGAACGTCGATCACGACGCGCGAATAGGTCGAGTTGGAGACCGTCGGATCGCCGAAGTCGGTGGCGTAGCGGTTCCCGACGACGCGCAGGTCGGGCGAGCCGATCGTCCATCCCGGCAGGGTCAGGTCGCCGCTCAAGGTGATCCGTCCCGTGTCGGGGACGAAGACGAGGCCTTCCGTGTTGGCGTCCGAGTCCTCGAACTCGACGAGCAGGTGTTGCGTGTCGAAGGGATGTCGCTCG